>CAMDGW010000012.1 GCA_945897695.1 Pseudobacteriovorax antillogorgiicola
GAACTTTGAATTCATTCGGCGCGATCGTATCTTTTATGACACGCTGAATCATCGTGGCGTAGGCTTCGGGCTTGATGCTAAATTCGCGTCCCAGTAAAGCCTCACCGATAGCCTGGCTAAGTTCGTAGAAGTTTTTTTGAACATTGTCCAAAATGAGTTCTTTTAATCCAGAAAACTCATTAAGTATTTCTGTTACTTTGCTAAAGACCTGGGCTGCAGTCTTTTGACCGGCAAGAAGACCTTTCTCTTCCCCTTCTCTGAAACCGGCCTGGTAGCCTTCGGACCTAGCCAGACTTTTCAACTCCTCCAGTGCCTGCTCATTTTGCTTTGCAATCTGCTGTTTGGATTTCCAAGACTCAATAGCCCGGTCTTCCACGGCCCGCGAATCATTAGAATCTTCCGTCGGAAGTGGCTCGAATGAATCAGACTCACCTCGGGTCTGATTGTTTTGCTCAGCGGCTTGCTTGTGCGAAAAAGCTTTATTTATGGCCGAGGACATATCCCCTTCATTTAGGGATTTTACTTTCCCATCAGTTTCTGGTGCCCTGATAGCCTCTGGTGAACTCGCTTGAGCATTAATGAACGGATCGTTTGGAGAAAAATCTTGTTCCTGCTCTTCTGGTGAGGCCAAATCCAAATCCGAGCCGGAATCTGAATCAGAACCCCCATTTTTGGACTTATACCCATCACCCCATCTCTTACCTGATTGGGCTCGTGAGCGAGCCTCTTCGAGGACGTCCACTTCCTCGTCATCTTCGATGCCCATGGCCCGACGCTTACTATTTAAGCGTTCGTTGTGCCAGTCTTGAGTGAAATCAGCTGGGAAAATGACACCCAAACGTGGGTGGTGGCTATCTTGTACAGTTTCATCCATGCCGTCATGAGATTTTACCACCTCATTCAGCTGACCGGGGTCATGATACCTTGAGTGAATAATTGTCCGGTCAGGGTTATCAAAGCTGACAAGGTTCGCGCTAGAAATTTGTTCAAAACTAAAGTCAACGAGGCTTACTGAAGAGAGAATTTTGTTATTCTTCTTGAGAATACGTCCCTGTTTTTTTTGCCCATCTGTATTAATTGTCATGCGAACGATCCTCTTTAGCTAGCATTCTGATGAGGGTTCAGCATCATGCGGATGGCTTCGGTTGTGCGCTTAGGTTCGTGTTTCGCAAGATACATAATTTGCTCGCGTGGTGTCAGTTTCTCAAATGGTACGTCTTCCTTGACCTGGATGTTATTGCTTGTGCTCATCTCTAGATCCGTGCGGTACTCTTCTGTTAGAGTTTGATCTGCACGACGCTCAGGATCATATGAAAGCCATCTAAAGTATGGGCGAACGATAAACATAAAGAACATGATAAGCCCAAGGCCAGCCGCCGCCGAGACGGCGATTGTTGAGATGTACTCACGAGTTTCCTTTTTTGTATCATTGATCGCCATTGCCTGGACCGGATCCATCTGGAACATCATGTTTGTAACCGTAACTTCGTCTCGACCTTGTTGAAAGCCAATGGCTTTGCGGACGATGTCTTCGATAAGCTTCATATCCTCAGGGGTGCGCGCTTCAAAGACAGGCTTTGATCCATCTGCCGGAAATTCCTGTTTACCATCCACCAAAACAGCAGCGCTGATGCGTTTGATGGTTCCCACAGGCATAGTTTTCTTAGCGACCGTCTTTGAGACGTCGTAATTGATCAACTCGCTTTCTTGCTTATTTTGTGCCTTAGATGAGTTTGCTGCTAGCTGTTCTTGCTCGCCCGGAATATTTGACTTGCTACCAGGAATCCCCGTTGGATTAAGCCCTGAACCTTCCATGGAAGACCCTTGGGTATTTTTTGAAACCACGGCCACTTTTTCTGGATCTACTTCGCTGATGGTCTGCTCTTCTTGAGTAAAATCGACGGTCACATCAACCTTTGCATCTACCCGCTCTTGTCCTGCGACGCGACCAACCAGACTTCTTATTTTTGCTTCGAGATCTTTTTCCACAGACTGTTTATAGGTCTGCATTTCTTTCGTCATTTTTGATGCAAAATCATCACTTTCGACTTTTGTCAGCATCTGTCCTTCCTGGTCGATGATTGTGACATTGTTTGGTTTTAGTCCCTCGACCGAGCGGCAAACGAGATGTTGTATGCCTTTTATCTGGCGATCATTTAGGGTGATGCCTCGTTTGGTTTTGAGGTAAATAGCAGCAGTCGGATCTTTCTGATCTTGAACAAATAGACTTTGCTTTGGGGTGACGATGTGAACTCTTGCCGAAGAAATTCCGTCAATAGATGTGATCGTACGGGAAAGCTCACCTTGAATCGCCCTGTGACGATGGATATTTTGCTCAAACTCTGTGCGGGTGAAATCTTGGGTATCAAATTTCTCCCAGCCGACTACGCCGTTTGCTGGAAGCCCTTCTTGTGCCAGCTGCATTCTTAGCTGTGCGGCACGTCCAGCGGGGACCTTGATGCCCTTAGCATCAATTTCAAAATCTGCTACGTTAAGACGACGCAATTCACCTAGGATCGCCTGGGTGTCTTCATTTGAAATGTCAGTAAAAATATATTCGTATTGGGTGCCACTTTTTAGGAAAAATACGCTAGATAATGCAGCCAATACCAGAGCCAGGGCGCCAGCAAGGGTTATTTTTCTGGTCATGGTTTGAGATGACCAAAAACCCTGAAACTGCACACCTAGCTTTTTGAAAAATTCACCGATGTTGTCCACTATTTGCTCCCGCAACTATTAGCTATAACCTGGGTTCTGCACTATCAAACAGGCATTCTCATAACTTCCTGGTACGCCTCAAGGGCGCGGTTTCTTAGTTGAACCATGAGGTTGAAGCTAATTTCAGCTTGTGTAGCCGCAATCATGGTCTCATGTAGATTTTCACTTTTTCCAGATGCGGCCTGCATAGCCATAGAGTCAGCCGTTTTTTGCATGCTGTTTACTTCATCGAATCCTGATTTAAGGTGGTCCATAAAGGACGTCCCGCGATTTTTATTGTCTGAGATGGAGACGCCGGGGCTTTTCCGGCTCTCGGACTGTATTTCGCGCATTTGCGCGAGGACTTCCTGAGCTGCGCTTGTCGCTGATGAAATAGCCATTGTGAAGTCTCCTTTTCCCGCGTGTTCCAAATCAATTCATGAGTTCTCTAAAAAAATGCGGATTATCTTCCGATCTCAAGCGACTTAACGGCCATCTGTTTGGCCTCGTTGATAGCTGTGGCGTTAGCTTCGTAAGCTCTAGTAGCGGTAATCATATTAACCATTTCAGTCATAACCTGAATGTTTGGCATTTCAACGTATCCATTGGCATCAGCGTCAGCGTGACTTGGGTCATAGACGCGACGAGGTTCTTTGGTGTCTTGATGGATATCGGCAACTTTAACTTCGCTTAGCTGTGCTCCGTGAGTACCGTTAAGAAAATCCTCAAATGGTGAACCCGTCGGCGTCGCGCTAAAAACGACGTCTCGACGTTTATAGGGACCACCCTCTTCAGTGCGTGTTGTGTTGGCATTGGCAAGGTTTGCGCTGAGCGTATTCATGCGAAGACGCTGTGCGCTCAACCCAGAACTACTGATGGACATGGACTTAAAGAAACCCATAATCAGCGACCTCCATTGATGGCATATTTAAGCGTCCCAATCTTACGGTTCAGCGTCTCGACGGCTGTCTTAAATAAGATCTGGTTCTGCGCTAGTTGTGCCATCTCGGTATCCATATCCACGGTATTGCCGTCCTCGTCGACAGATTCAGATGGCCTAACATAAACATCCGGGGTTACAGTTCCGTCTGCCTTGGTGAAGTTGTTGCGCATGTGGCGAGGGTCAGACACCTTTACAGCAATCGGCTCGTTCATCTTTCCGAGATCTTGCAGCTGCTTTTCAAAGTCGTACCCAAAGGCACGGTAGCCTGGGGTTTCGGCATTGGCGATATTTGATGAAATCACCTCTGCCCGACGATTTCTCTGATTCAGAGACTCGATCTGAAGCTTGTCGCTAAAATTGAATAGACCGCCGATAATGCTACTCATTATTTACTCCCACTAGCCGCCGTTACATGGAGGCCCAGAGCTGTAAACTCATTGATCTTATTTCTAAGGGTGCGAAGAGAAATATCAAGGGTACGCGCTGCGTGCGTACGGTTACCATCGTGAAACTTTAAGGTCTCTAAAATAAACTGAGTTTCGACTTCTGCCAGGGTTTTGCCGATCGGCAGCGCTGCAATCCAGTTGTCAGAGCTGATTTCCTGGCCAAGCTCAACGGGTATATCACGGGCAGTGATGATTTGGGAGTTAGCTAAGAGGGCCGTTCTCTGGATGACATTATTTAGCTCGCGAACGTTGCCCGGCCAGCGGTAAGTCATGAGCTTGTTGATCGCGTCTGGGGCAAAGCTTAGAAGAGCTTTGTTGAATTGATCACTGTACAAAGCTAGAAAGTGATTGGCCAATAGCTCGATGTCTCTTGGGCGGTCACGTAGCGATGGGACTTCAATATTTATGACGTGGAGTCGATAGTAGAGATCTTGACGGAACTGGCCGTTTTCAACTGATGTGGCCAGATTTCGGTTGGTTGTGGCAATGATGCGCACATCCACAGGAATTGGTCCGGAGCCGCCAAGACGCTCAATTTCTTTCTCCTGAAGCACTCTAAGAAGTTTTGCTTGAAGTGATGGTTCCATCTCGGTGACTTCGTCTAGGAGAAGTGTGCCGCCTTGGGCTTGCTCAAATTTCCCGGCATGACGTTGGTGGGCGCCAGTAAAGGCTCCTTTTTCGTAGCCAAATAGTTCTGCTTCTAGAAGTGATGGTGGCAGTGCGGCGCAATTGATGGCCACAAACGTCTTGTCTCGGCGGTTTGAAACGTTATGGATTGCTTTTGCGATGATTTCTTTGCCAGCTCCACTTTCACCAGTGACAAGAACAGGTACATTGGCGTTAGCGATTTGCTCAATCACGTCCTGGATACGAAGCATCTTTTCGTCAGCGGCGAGGAAATATTTTGCTGTCGCAGGGCGACTTACGATCTGAGCTGCAGCCTGCTGAGCGTAGGACACGTAGTCTTCACGAATTTGCTGGTTCGGTACTGCGTGGGCCGCGTTCGAATTTCGATTCATGGTCATGATTTGATTTCCTCCATCGAGTGTGTGAGCTTTGGTTATTTCGTGTCGATCTGGTTGAGCCGTTCGGTCGCAAGTTTTGAGTAAAATAAATTCGATGAATCACTTTTTGCTTTCTCCAGGGCACTGATCGCTTCCTGCTTTTTCCCTGCCCGGAAAAGTAACAAACCACCTTTATAAAGCGACTCAGCCCGTTTTTCGGTCTGTAGAGTCGAGTCACCGACAAGCGCATACAATTCGCCTGCCTCTAAAAACTCATCAGCTTTGCGATGTTCTTCTGCCAGCTTTGTCAGTTCGGCCTCCCACAACTTGGCAGCCTCTTTGTCTTGTTCAAACTGACTTGGTTTCAAAAACCTCATAAGCTCCATGGCCTGTCGTCTTTCAGCAGTCATTCCTAACTCTGCAAATTTCCGGCCAAGGTCGTCAAGAAGGCGCACGGTGGACGCCGATGGGCTAAAATTTCCTACCCAATCTGTTCCTGATGTTCCATTGGTAGCGTTCATTTTTGGGGCGTTCTTGCTGAGGGCGGATTTGTATTGCTCTAACAAAATTCTAGGCGGTGTTTTCAGTTTGGCATCTGAAGCGACAATGTCTTGAATGGGCGCGTTTAATGCAGTCATGATGAGGGATTTTTCGTCGCTTTTAAGCTTTGACCATGTTTCATCCATAACTTTGTCGGCACGCACTCGGTCTGCGCTTAAGGATCTGATGGTGGCTTGATTGCCTGCTAGTGACTTAAGTTCCAATTCTCGTTTGCTTGCGAGAGCGCCGAGCCAGAAGCTTGATTTAAATAGGTCGACAACTCCGTTGGTCAGCATGGACTTCTTGTAGAAGTCTATGCCTTTGTCTTGCTGCCCAAGGGTTCGGTAGCTTTCAGCAATTTTCCAGGAGACGGTAGGGTCCTTGGCAATTGATTTCATTTCTGCAGGTAACTGAGTGTAAAGGGTTACGACTTCAACAAATTGACCGCCATTAAACAAGTCAGAAAATTGCTGTGTGATACGCTTTTTAGCAGCTAGGGACAGGGTCTCTCTTTGGTTATCGGCCTCAGGCCCTTTGTATCGTTTAAAGAATGCTGATAGCCAAGTTGCGTAGTCGTTTTGCCACGTGGTTTCTGGGTTTGTGATCTTTTCAGCGATCAGGGCTGATGAGATATAGGCCGTTCTTGGGTTTTCAACTTTCGGAAGGAGCTTCGTCAGAAGCACTTGAGTTTCTTCTGGGCAGGCTGGCAGTGATTTCCGCGATTTCTGATCGATGGCACTATCGTTCCACCAGGTGGTACGAATTGCGATCAGAGCAAGGAGCTCACTGTTGTCTCTCGTCGGAATAGCACCGACTTTTTCTGTTAGTGTAGGTAGGTGCGCAAATTCTCCAGCCTGCACAGCCTTAATTGCCTGAGTGTCTAGCTTTCTCAGGCGTGCGAAGCGGGCCATCATATGGTCTGGATGTTTTTCGATGAGTGTCTGATAGTATCCGTCGGCCAGTGTGAGGTTGCCTTGACCAAGGTGGGTTTCTGCAAACTTCCAAAGATGAAGGGCGTCTTTTTCAAAGACTTCTGGCTCTTTTTGCAAAACCTGTTGATACGCCACTAAAGCGCGACCTTCGTGTCCAAAGTCAAATAGTTTTGAGGCATAGTCGGCCATTGCTGAGGAGGTCGACATGGCTTTGGCCTGCAGGTTTGAAATTTCAGACGAGGGAGCCTCTCGCCCTTCGTAGGGGGCTAGCTGCATGCGGTAAATATAGGGTGGATATGTGCTCCAAGCCTTTCCCACTCCAGGATCAATTTTGGAGATGGCTGACTTCAGTTCATTGGGAGACTGAATTTCAGAAATAGTTGCCTGCATTAGCTTACGCTTGGGGCTATTCAAAGACTCCCCTGCTGACAGCTCTTTTGATGGGACGGCTTTTGCTGCCCGACTAGGTCTTGTCTCTACCGGGGACTCGACGCTCTCAAATTGCTGTTTCTGAGCCGAAGTGGGAAGCCCACTTTCAGGGTCTTTTTGCTCAGAGTAGGATTTGTCAAATAGATCGATGGCAATTCTGAATGGATCTTTAAATGTACTGACAACGGCTCGCACATCCTTATTGCGCAAGACGAGCCTGACTTCGCTGCCTTCAGGGCCAAGATCCTTGACGAGAACGCGCCGAACGAGTCGTTCATCATAGTTGTTAATTGCTTCAAGTTCGTTAGGGGTGCTTTTGGGGAAATGCAAAACGATAGCGTTTTCAGCCTTGATCCATTCATAGTTAAACGGTCGTTCTCCGGCAAATGGAATAATCATTTGCGCAAAACTTGGAGGCGTACTTTCAGTTTTGGCGGTAATCCGTCCTGCTAGCGCAACGCTGCAAAGAATGAATCCTACCGCTACCTGGGTGCTCCATTGCATCTGGACCGTCCTTGGTTCGTGTGTCGAATAAATGGCGATGACTTTGATTCATCAGATGAGAAGCAAGTGCCGTGCCAAAGTTTCCGACCGGCAATTTCTTTACGTTTTTTGGGATTCTTTTTGCCGATTGGGGTGGCGGAACTTTGGCGTCGGGTCGCAATGACCTGTCAAGCTCATGACTTTGGCGCCAATATTTCGACTGTAGTTTCGTTGGCTTAGGTTTTTTTTGGGGGAATGAAAAAAACGGCGCAAAACTAAAGTTTTTTCGCAATCTTGCCGACACCACCTCAAGGTGGAGGCAGGAATGACGAATCGACATCGACGACAAGAACACTCGCCGCGCTACGGCTTAACCCAGCAGTGTAGGGGTCACGGACTACATACGGCAAACGGCTCCCGTGTGGAGTTTCGAGGCGTTGATGTGAGTCATCACGGTCTTGGTTGTGTGATGGTGGGAAACTTTCAAAATCGTGACACCTTGATTCTTGATATTGGCGGGTCAAAAATCCCATTTGAGGTGATGTGGGTTGAAAGTCACCTGGGAATTGAAAATACGTATCGCGTTGGTTTGCAGTGTCTTGATAGAATGCTTGACGTGCGAGGAAGGCTCTCGGTACTCGGTTTGGTGACTGTGCCGCTAGATGATGAGTTTGCAGCCTAGAATCCTCGCCTTGTGAGTCAAAGCATTGCGAGGATATTTAAATTACAATGTCAGCCTTATCCATTTCAGACGTGACTTTTAGTTACGGCCCAAGACTTCCTGATGTTTTAAAAATCCAGAATTTGAACCTGTCCCGGGGAGAGAAAGTTTTCCTCTTCGGACCAAGTGGCTCTGGTAAGTCAACGCTCCTTGGCTTGATTGGGGGCCTTTTTACCCCGCAGAGGGGAAGAATTCAGGTTCTTGGCCAAGATATAACGGAAATGAGTCAGTCCCAGCGGGACCGATTTCGAGCTCGCGAGATTGGTTTCATTTTCCAGGTTTTTAATCTGGTCCCCTATTTGAACGTTCTTGAAAATGTGATGCTTCCTGCTCATTTTGGTCGACCAATATCTCAGGGGTTTACTTCAGCAAAAGATGAGGCCAAAAGCCTTCTTGAGCAGCTTGGTCTTGGGCTAATGATTCAGAAGTCTGTGACTGAGCTGAGTATTGGCCAGCAGCAGCGTGTGGCTGTGGCGAGGGCGCTATTGGGGAGTCCTGGACTTATTATCGCAGATGAGCCGACATCGGCCCTTGATTCGGATACGCGTGAGAGTTTTTTAAAGATGCTTGCGGAACAGGCCAAGCGCGAGGGGAGCACGGTGTTATTTGTTAGCCATGACCGCGCGCTGGCGTCAGCTTTTGACCGGGATGTCGCGCTCCCGCAGATCAATATAGTCTCTCCTATGGCAGGAGGTGATCAATGACTGGCATTTTCTCCCTCGCAGTAAAGTCTCTTTGGTATCGCCGTGTCGCCACTATTTTAACGATTATTTCAATATCGCTAAGTGTGGCATTATTTGTTGGCGTGGGAAGGACGCGCGATGCAACGCGCGATGCTTTTAGTGGTGCCATTAGTCGTGTCGACCTGATTGTCGGACCACGGACTGGCACCTTGTCGCTGCTTCTCTATTCTGTTTTTCATGTGGGTGCTCCAACTCACAATGTCTCAATGGAAGCCGTCGAGTTTGCCCAAAAACAGCCAGAGGTGGAATGGGTGGTCCCTTTTAGTATGGGGGACGGATTTAGCGGTTTTCCTGTGGTAGGGACTACGCCAGCTTTGTTTGAAAGGTATAAATACCGAGACGGTGAATCCGTCAGGTTCGCAACGGGTAATGCCTTCAAGGCTGATAACGAGGCCGTGATTGGGTCCGAGGTCGCTTCTAAGCTCGGTCTTGGGCTTGGTGCAAAAATCGTTCTTAGCCACGGCCACACAGAAGATGGCGACGGATTTGAAAAACACGAGGAAGATCCATTTGCCGTGACAGGTATATTGGCACCAACGGGGACTCCTCTTGATCGTTCGGTTTTTGTATCTCTTGTGGGGATGGCAGAGATTCACCGTGAGCTTTTAGGTGAAAGTGCTGCTGTTGATCAGGCGGATGACAAGGATAAAGCTGACGAGGATCTTCATGATGATCATGAGCATGATCATGATCATGCCGATGCAAGTTTTGAGGTAGCAGATGGGGCGATGAAAGTTACTGCTGTTAGCGGATTTTTTCTTGGAGCCAAAAATCGAATGGAAGCCTTAAATCTCCAAAGAAAACTTAATACATGGAATGGTGATGCGTTGCTGGCTATTCTTCCAGGGATGGCGATGGCAGAGCTATGGAAGAATCTATCGATATTTGAGACAGCTCTTTCTGTCGTTAGTTTTTGCGTTGTATTTTCAGGAATTTTAGGTCTTTTTGTCTCGCTTTATATTGCGAGTGGTTATCGTCGCCGTGAAATGATGATTCTTCGCGCCGTCGGAGCTGGGCCAGTGACGATTTTTGTCATGCTCGCTGGTGAGGCTGTTTTTCTTGTGTTGGCTGGAATTACTGCGGGTGCTGGTTTGATGTATGGGGGACTGGCAATCCTTAGTCCTTGGCTTGAAAGAAAATTTTCTGTTGGCATTCGAATGGCAAGCTTTTCTTCCGATGACTTGTTCTTTGCTGGTGCGATGCTGATTGTTGGTTGTCTGGTCGGTGTGCTAGCGTCAGTGAATGCTTATCGTTCGGCGATGCACGATGGACTTGGAACAAGGTTTTAAGTCTTCGAAATTTGGTTACAGGGGAATATGAAATGATCAAAAATTCTGGAAATGACCTCCTAAAAGACCCGTCAGCAATCTCGCCAGCAAAGAAAATTTTTCTAGTTCTTTTGTTTGCCATCCCCGTTATCGCTGTTGCTATCTATGGCTTGACCCAAGGAAGTCAAAAAGGATCTTCAGGCCTTAAAGTTGTTGACTGGGGCATGTACCGTCAATTTGACTCCTCGACGTCCTCGATGTCTCCAGAACTTAAAGCTCTAGATGGTCAGAAGATCAGGTCTCCAGGCTTTATGGTGCCTCTTGAGGATAATAGGGCCGAGGTGACAGAGTTTCTTCTGGTGCCAAACCCGCAGGCCTGTATTCATGCACCCCCTCCCCCATCCAATCAAATGGTCTACGTACGAATGGTCGCAGGACCGGCCAAGACTTTGTTTGGCCCCATCATGGTCGAAGGAACGTTGCGGGTCACCAGTCAAACCCACCAATATGGAACTGCAAGTTTCCAAATTTACGGGGAAAATGTGGAATCATACCGCCCCGATTGATCGTCACTCTACGGCGGATAAACCTAGCCGCCTGCCTCACTTATAAGCTTCTCATCTTGCTTATGCTGAACTATACGTAAGTCATGACTGAATTTCCCTTGGTCGTGGCTGGATGGCCCAGGCACACGATTGTAAGGAAGGAGTTTTGCATGCGTATCTTAGTTGTTGAAGACGATATGGTGATTGCGAATTTGCTACAGCGCGCTTTGCGTGAGGAAAGTTATGCCGTTGATCTTGCCCACGATGGGATCGAAGGTGAATGGCTCGCTACGGAAAACCCCTATGACTTAATTATTCTTGATGTGATGCTTCCGAGAAAAGATGGAGTTGCTGCCTTGCAGTCAATGCGTGGAGCCGGGGTCAAGTCTCCTGTTTTGATGCTCACAGCTCGTGACGAGGTAAGAGATAAAGTAACGGGGCTTGATGGCGGGGCTGATGATTACATGACCAAGCCTTTTAGTTTAGATGAATTACTCGCTCGATGTCGCTCTCTCATGCGCCGCAGAACGACTGAATATGGCGGTGCCATAATCGAAGTCGGGCATTTAAAAATAGACCCAGCCCGCAAGGAAGTCTCTCGGGCTGGTCAGGTTATTGAGCTTACCAGCAAAGAATATGCTTTGATCGAGTACCTGGCTCGAAGCGCCGGTAAAGTGGTATCTCGATCAGAACTGAGTGAGCACGTATGGGACATGGATTTTGAGCCCTCAAGTAACGTTGTCGATGTTTACATGGGATATCTGCGTTCGAAAATTGACAAAGGTTTTGACAATCCCATGCTCAAAACCGTTCGTGGACATGGTTATATGTTGGAACAGCCAATCTAACGCGGATCCTAGGTGTCATTGATGCATTCATTTGATCTGACAAGATTTAGGCGCAAATTCGTTACGCGATTTATGGCCAGACTTCCGATCAGCGCGCGGCTGGCCTTGGGTCACTGTATTTTGATGACGATCCTTTTGCCCCTTGTTGGATTTGGGATGTATAACCTCCTCAAACGTGACCTTTTGAAATCAGTGGATGCGGCACTGTTAGCATCTGCAGAATCTATGCGTGCGAGTAAAACGTCGGAAAACTTGGCCGTAGGTCTTGATCAGTTTCTGGATAATTTTCTAAGTGGACGTGAGGTTAACGCCTATGCCCGGATGGTGGACTTAAGCGGTAACGTTCGGGGCAGATCCGCGCGTGATGATGTATCGCTTCCGATCACAAAGCTTGCAATGTCGCGAGCTGAGCAGGGTCTGCATACCTTTGAAACGTGGAATCGCCAGGACAAAGCACCTCTTCGTCAGTTGACCATGCCAGTGATGGTGGGCGGCATTTTTAGCGGAACCCTTGTGCAGGTAGGGGCTCCATTGGATGCCACTTGGGCCACTTTGCGAGAGATACGTAACGTCTTCCTGTTGGCAATTCCTGCTATTCTTGCCGTTTCGATCATTGCTGGTTACATTATGGCTCGCAAGTCATTGGCGCCGGTCGATGGTATGCGCCGCGCTGCTGATCAGTTGTCGGCAACCGATCTGTCGCACCGTATTGAGATACCAAAAGTACGCGATGAACTTTATGATCTGGCTTCTACGTTTAACCAAATGTTAAGCCGTCTGGAAGACGCATTTGAGCGTCAAAAAAGATTCAACAGCGACGTGTCTCATGAGCTGCGCACACCCCTTACAGCTATTCGTGGTGAGACGGAGCTCGCCTTGAGAAGAAATCGTTCGCCCGAAGAGTACCGAGCTGCTTTGGAGACGATTCAGCGCGAATCTGTGAATATGGCCGCGACGGTCGAGGATCTTCTTTTGCTGGCGCGCGCGGAAACCGGGGGGTTACCGTCAACACGGTCTTCGGTCGTCACCAGTGATTTCCTTGAGTTCGTAGCGGGTAAAGCCGAGCAATTAGGCAAGTCAAAACACATTCAGGTGCAAGTTGAGGGTGCCAGTGCTCCGGGAAGCTTTTTGGCTGCGGAAAACTATCTTTCCTTAGCCATCGTTAACCTCCTCTCAAATGCCGTGAAGCACTCGCCTGAGCGAGGCCTGGTGACCCTAACCTGCAAGAAAAATGGCAGTGACGGTCTGACCTTCTCTGTTGCAGATCAGGGCGAGGGAATTCCCCAGGTCCTTCTTGAGAAAATCTTTGATCCATTCTACCGCGTTGATTCAGCCCGTAACCGAATCGCTGGTGGCGTGGGCATTGGCCTCTCGCTTGCTCGCGCCATGGCGAAACTTCATGGTGGCGATGTCCGCGCAGAAAGTAGCCAAGGGCGGGGCAGCCAGTTTCACCTCACCATCGCCCACACGATGGCCACCTAATAAACAGTGCCACCCGACTGGTTTTCTAATGCACCACAGACGCAATCGTTGTGGTTCCAGTGCGGTGAAAATCAAGCCCTGTTGCTTTTATATTTTTCTTAAATGCTTTTAGTGACTCGGAAGAGTGCGGTTCCCACAAATCAAGCCAATCTGCGACTGGCAAGTCGGTCATATTTGCCAGGTCTTTGAAGGATATCTTCTCTGCCGGCTGGGTTGGTAGTATTTGTTCCATTTCTGTTTTGTCTGGCTGCATAACTTTTGCTTGTGCGACCAGTCCCACTTCTCGAAGTAAATCGACGGCCTCATAACACCAAGAGTACGGCAGCTTTAGCTCTTCAACGAGGGATGTGATGTCGTAACCCTTGCCCTGACGAAATCGCTCATATATGGCAATCAGAATAAGTTCTGGCAACATGGTGCGAATGGCTCGATTTCGATGTTCGTCGAGCATATTGTCTGTCGCTTCGATGGTTTTTTCTTCTCGAAGAGGTGGCCAGCCGTTCTGCCAGCGCCAAGCAAGGAGTGCTCCTGCTAGCAGAATGACCCAACAAACATAGATCCAAAGAAGAAATACAGGCAGCGCAGCAAGGGTGCCGTAAATGCTCTTGTAACTGGCAAAACTAGTGACATAAGTGCCGTAAAGTTTACTTACCACATAGAAAACTGATCCAGCGAGGATGGCCCCTCCGCGGGCAGCTTTATTGCGGACTTCACAGTTCGGTATGATTTTGTAGGCAAGAAAGAAGACAAGACAGGTAAAAGCCCAGCTAAATGCCATGGAGAGAATAGGTATATTATCGGCCTGATCAGCTGCCTGCAGAGTTTTTTTGGTAATAACTGCCGTGACAGAATAGCTTGTGCTGAGTCCGACTAGAATACTAATGGAAAACATCCCGAGGGTGAGGAAAAGCCAAAATGAAACAAATCGTGTGAGCATCGGCCTTGATGTGTGCACCATCCAGATGCTGTTTAGTGCCTCTTCAATCTGGCGCAGAAGAATAATAAGAGTGATAATCAGACCAACAAAAGCTGACACGCCGATTCGTTTAAGGTTTAGCCCCGCCAGAAATGTTTCAAGGTATTTGACCACGTCAGTGCCGCTACCAGTGGCCAGGTATTTCAAGAGAAACTGCCTTCCCTGCTCCATAACCATGCTGTTGTCGCCAAGTATTGGCAGGAAAAGACCAAGTAAAGTAAAAATAGCTGCTAGGCTTGGCACCAGGGAGAACAATGTGACATACGCCATGGACGACGCCTGCTTTCGTAGGTCGCTTCGTTTGATGTCTTGAGCGTAGATCATGAAATAATGAAAAAGCCGCTGCGCCCATTCGGGCCAGCGGCTTCGGTCTTTAAGATTCTTAATGAATAGTGGTTGGCTCATGTCGTCTCGTCTTTATCCAGTTTCGAATGGAGTTTATCCGAGTAGTTTCCCATAGCTTATCTGTTCGTTCATCCATAAATTTTGAAAACAGTGTATCGAGGGCTTTTGAGAATACGTTGACGAAGTCGATGCGTTGCTCGAGAACGGTGGCGTCCGTCGTGTCGTTTGGCTCCGGAAGCGCCAAACTCTTGGGGCTTAGTTCTTCGCCGCCGAGGGTTGCATGGAAAAGTCCGACTCCTTCGATTTCCAAGGCGACCCGCATTTCTTTGACGGCTTTGCCCGATTGGAGAGAAATGGCGGCTTCGTCACTTGAACTCGGGACTCCGCCTTTGATGATGTGTTCGTGTGCTTTCCCGGTCTTGGAGGTGAGGACCATGCGATCATCAATCCAAACTTGAGCAGATTTTTTAACGCCTTCAGTCGTCTCAAAGTCAAAGCGGCCTTCATTGGTTTCTGAGTAATACCAAAGCCAGGTCAAGAACTCGCGGCCCAAAAAATGCTTGTGAGTTGATTGATTGTGGATTTCATCAACGTGATCTTGGAGAAGTCCAATTTCTTTAGATTTTGCCATGGGTTAGACACTCCTTAGCCTGGGGATAACCTGTGGACAATATGTGAGTAACCCGTGGATAAGCTATGTGCAAATCAACAGGTTCAATACCGAGCCCTTGGTCAAATTCTCTCGGGAATCACAGGACGGGTTCTTGAAATGGACAGCCATTGTTCGATACAAATCGTTCCTTGTCAAGTGCGAGCAAAAAAAATTTTTAGCACATTGCCCAAAAAAAACCGCTCTGGGAAACCCTTTCCCAGAGCGGTTTTGCAGGTTTGTGCTTAAGTAAAATGCAGCGTTCTTTCGGCGCTTCCTTCTTGAGCATATGGATAAAGTGCTTCCCAACCACTTTTATCTTTGAAGAGGCGGATGCAGCGGATGGTTTTTTTTGTCGTGAGATAAAATAAGTGACGACGCCAAGCCGGCACTACGATGAGGTCTCCAGGCTCTGCCGTGAATTTTACACGTTCATCAGCAGTCACATTAATTTCAAACACACCTTCGCCCGCTACCGTAAAACGGACTTCATCATCAGTGTGATGGTGCTCATCAGAAAACTTGGCAAGCAGTACATCAAGATTTGGTGTCGATGGATCAAGCGCAATAACATCTTCAGTTACGTAATCACGCTCAGCTTTAAGGCGCTTAATATCTTGGTCGTACGTACGAAGAACACCTTCCACAGATGAGTCTGCCATCGTGCGGACGCCCCAACATTCATAAGGAATGCCGTAGGTTTCTAGTACTGATTTTATTTCTTTTGCGTCGGTCAGCTTTTTGCCGCGAAATTCCAAAATAGCCATAACTAGCTTGTTCTCCCTTGATTCATGCCCGAGATGACGTGGATTTAACAAATCCCCATCATTTGTTCCACCATCGGTTGGGACGAGTGATGAGGTTTACCCGGGGGCATAATGAAATCGTAAAAATATCTATTAATTACAATATCTTAAGATGATGGCCCAGAGGTTTTTGAATTGCTTCTTGAGGGGCTGTCGGCACCATCCGATACCCTTGGGTGCCAATATGGGGATTTTTAGGGGGCATCAATTGTGAGTCAAAACAGCCCAAAAAATACGGTGCCAAGCCAGCTTCAGGAAGGTTCAGAACTTCCAGAAGAATCGGCTGCTGGTCTTCAGGTTGTTAGGCCAGCTCAAACTGCAGCACAGCTGCCCAAAGGTCCAAGCAATCAGCAGATTGGTCAAGGGATTGTTCCTCCCAATGTGCAGGCAAGAGCGCCAGGTCCTTTGCTGAACAGCCCAGAAGATATTTCCTCGTTTTTTCGCAACCGTCAGATGGTGGTCCAGGGCTCTCTCGGCATAAATCCAGTGCTAAAGTTTTTTATGTTTTTCTGCGTAATGACGGGCTCTTTCATCGTCTCTTGGAACTATATCGGCCAATTTCGCAAGATAACTCAGGCGATGGCCCGAGATCATTTGGCAATCAGCTTAGCTGAATATGTTCCTGTGTGGACTAAGCGCGCGAAGAAATTTGAACACTCCGTAGATCGCGAGATCGCAGTACGACCCATAGCTCTGAAGCCAGGTGCTTCAGTGAGTGGTCCCATTGAACCTATTTACCTTTCTGTGGTTGCTGGATTTTGGCCACAGGTTGATTCTCTTGTTACCAGTAAGTGTAACTCTTGGGAGGCCAGCTCTGGCTGTAGCTTGAAGGCATGGTTTTATTCTTACAAGGGTTTGCACGCCTCTTTGAGGGCAATTCTCAAAATAAATCCTGACTCAATTAAAAATCTTTCCACACGGGAGCAGGCTGTATTTCGTTTTGCAATGGCCTCGGTCACCACTGGTATTGAGTCAGAAAAGCTTTTCCAAGATTCAATGACATTACTTAGGCAAGATCACGAATTCAGCCGGATGCTCTTTGATGCGAGGTTTAAGCAAATTTTACGAGAAAATAGAAAGAGTGAACTTCCATCGATGATCAAAATGGCAAAAGAGATGTCATCTGGACCATCAGATATTTCTCGCTGGCGCTCGCTCGAGATAGCTGCACGTTTTAGCTCATTATCCCAAGTGCTAACCCCTGATCAAAAACGTGCCTACTCCAAACAAATTCTAGAAACATTGCAGCAATACCCGGGAACATTCAAAAGTGACCCTGTGGCATTCATTTCGATTGCTAATTTTGGCCTACAACTTGGACTTGCCCGCAATATCAGCGCGGTAGCAGTACCCTTAGGCGATGAGGCTCTGAAGGCTAACGTGGACTTAGGCCTGCGCCGCGAACTATTCTTAGCTTCAGCCCGCGCGCTCATGCTTGAAGGTGATGCAACCAAGGCGGCACAACGAGTTGTAAACACATTGACTCGAGATGGAGCAGACGGTGTCAGCAGTCACCTTCTGGGGTCGATTTATCTTGAGATGCGCAGCAGCGCAAGGTTACCTGAAGCGATCAAGGCATTTCAGGCGGCAATAAAATCCAGGAACGCTTGGCAGTCGCATGCCGGACTTTTGATGGCGCTCCAGAGAGCAGGAAATCTTAAGGATGCTGGCCACGTTGCAAAAAATCTATCAACATCAAGAACAAAAGAAAATGAAGCCTGGATTCTTCTGGCTCTAGCGCAGTATAGGCTCGCATTGGCCCATGCTTCAGATAGCGCGTCTCCTGCTCGTTACAAAGAGATTGCCGATTCTATTGCCTGGATACACTCTAAACATCCCGATTGGCCTGGACTAGCGAAGTCTTATGCCGAGGCTTTGGTCGGCTCCGGCCAAGCTGGCGAGGCCCAGAAAATCCGTATGAGTATAGATGACATGTCGACTAAAACGAGTTATCTCTCGTCACGTGAATTTTTGGAGTCCCCGATTGGGCCATTTGGCTTGATGCGTTGAAGCCAATGAATTAAAAACCCGAATCTTGAAAGTTCTATGAGCCATGGCATATCCACAAATTACTTTTGAACTTCGCTTGTCATTTGATCCTAATGAGAGGCTTGCTCGTCAAACAAAGGCACGGGTGATGGAATGGCTTTCGGCGCATGGTATCGATGAGTTCGTCGAAGGTGTGATGGATGGCCTTGATATCGATAACGAATACACAGGCCCTTCAACCCGTGACTTCTACGAGGAGCTTGGCGGCGACCTTCTGCCGGTATCCGTCTATAAATACAGTAAAGAGCTTCTCGAAGACCTCAAGACACAAATTGTTAGGGATTTTCCTGAGGGCTTGGGCGTAGAGATCCATTCTATGGAAACAAGTGAATGGCTTGAGGGCTGGAAGGAAAGTTTTAAGCCGATCGAGACGGCTAGGTTTTATATTTATCCTCCCTGGGATGACAAAAATATTCCAAAAGGTAAAATTCCACTGGTAGTTGAGCCTGGGATGGCTTTTGGAACGGGACAGCACGCTACCACTCAAATTGTGTTGCACCGTCTGGAGGCATTGGCTGCGGCTGGTGCACCGTTAAAAAGCTGGCGACTCATGGATGTTGGTACGGGCACTGGCATCTTGGCGCTGGCTGCCATGAAGATGGGTTTTAAGTCGGTGGCAGGAAGTGATATCGATCCGGATGCAGTATCTTCAGCTGAAAATAATGCAAAGCTCAATCACTTGTCGCTTCCGCTCTGGCAGGGAAGTTCGCCGACACGCGGCGTCTCTGGTAGACCCGAATTTCAGCCGCCGTTTGAGGTGGTGATTGCTAACATATTGTTTGTGGTTTTACAGAAAATTATTCCAGAGCTAGCAGAGATCACGAGAAAAGATGGTCTTTTAATTCTTTCTGGCGTGTTGACTGAAGACGCTGGCCAAATGACAAAACTGGCCCAAGCCGAAGGCATGAGACTTCTTGATAAGTCCGACCTTGAGGGCTGGGCCTGTCTGACATTTACCAAATAAATGAGGGACTAAAACCTTGGCGCACAAGTACCGATTTTTTGCAGAAAAGATCTCTCACGGCTCTTGGCAGCTAGAAGATGAAGAAGTGATCCATGCTCTAAAGGTTCTACGTCTGCCTGATGGTGAAACAGTTGAAGTTATGGACGGCAAAGGTGTGACCGGGACTGGTAGGCTTCACATTGAATCTAAATCTAAGCTTTTTGTCCAAGAGGTCATCGAGACCTGTCACGAGAAAGATCCTTGTACGAGAGTCATTTTGCTCGGGGCATTAAAACAAGGTGATGTCGATGATCTGATTGCTCCCCTAGTCGAGCTTGGTGTGGACCGGATCATTGTTTACCGCCAGGATGACACACCGAAGTTCAGAGTTAGTGATAATTCATCGGAGCGCTGGCAGAGGCTTGTGCGTTCGGCTCTGAAGCAATCAAAAAGACCATGGTCTGTTACCGTTGAGGCATTTGATAGTCTTGATGAGGCTTTGGCAGAGGTGACTGCTTACAAAAATAAATGGATGCTTTCGCCTGATGCTAAAGATGATCTTCTGACGGTCAGTGCTTCCCTCGACAAAAGTAGGGTTGCGCTGGGCCTTGCGGCACTCATTGGTGGGGAAAAAGGGCTTTCACCGCGGGAAGAGGCTTTGTCGAAGGCGGCTGGGTTTACTCCCGTAAGGCTTGGGCCCTGGGTTTTACGGGCTCGTACGGCTGCGCCCGCTGCTGCTGTTTTCTTGGGCATGTTGGCGCGTCAGTCTTGATGAGTCATAAGACTGAGGCCTCAAAATAAAAACATTTTCATTCAGTCCCATGGCTTGCTAGAATTTATAGCAAGACAATTAATTTGGGAGTCATTTCAGCATGGTAAAAAGCAAAGGTCGACGCGGTGGCGTGCGTTCAAAGCTGGTGGAGCCCTACTTCCAGATTAAGCTTGGTTTGATGTTCATTGTCGTAAACGTAATTTTTTCGGTTCTCATCGGAGGAGTCGTTTATTGGGTTCTTTCAGATGTCTTTGCCGCTCTGAAAACATACTTCCAGTTAACTGGTGGCGATGCGTCTCTTACGATTGGTAAGCTTTCAAACCCCATGATGATCATTGGTTCAATGGTGATGATGTTTGTGGGAACAACTTTTTACGTCGCCGTTCACTACACTCACAAAATCTATGGACCACTTGTCTCGATCAATCGTTTTGTCGACGAATTGCTTGAAGAACGAATCCCGTCAAAGCTTTTGCTTCGTGACGGTGATGAGTTGCAAGACTTGGCTATTAAGCTCAATGAACTGGCCGATAAGATGAAAGCAAAGGTTAAGTAAGGGCACACCCTCCTGGTTGCCGATGAAATGCGCCGCAAGGTAAAAGCCTCAACCTTTAGAGTTGGGGCTTTTTTATGTGCCTAATGACGATCATTCAATAAGTCACCGGCTGAGTGTCTTCTTTAAATTTTGATTACATTTGTAATCACTAGGTCTTGTCAGATTTCCCCCTGTCTGTCATGGTTGAATGACACCGGTGAGGAGTTTTGCAATTTAATTTAGATCCCGAGAGGAGATTTTTTATGAAGCGTTTATTGGTTTTATCGATGCTGGCGGGTGCAATGTCGTCACAGGCGTTTGGTGCGGTGGTTGATAGGTTTAAATGTCACGTGACATTAAAAGACAACGTGACTGGAGTTGATTCTAGGCAAGAAGTGACCCTGGATTCTTTGCGCAGCGCTGTTGCAAAGCCAGAAGTCTGGTCTCCTGATGCTAATGTCCGATTGTATAGAGGAGGAACTTTTACTGATGCCGCACTTTCTGGTCAGGGTGGCCGAAATCTAGCGTCAATCCAGGTGAGCTACCACGTTGCCGAAAAATATGATGCTAATGGCCAATTGTTGGCTGCAAAGTTTTCTCCCTATAACCATTTGGGCGTTGCTTACTGCTTTAATGGCGAGCTATGTTTGAGGCCTGTAGAACTTATACCGTTTCCACTAATTGATCCTTTTTTAAAGCCATCGGTTCCGGGATGGAAAGATCTTCAAATCCATAACGGACTTTCTGTTTTGAATGCAGAAGATTTCCAAGATATGTCCTCAAATGGTCGGGATGATCAAGGACGTTTCAACTTTGACGCTACTGGTGGCTGTGTATTTAAAGCCAGTATCATGCCAGCACCAGGCACATAATCACAATGCATCCTAGTCGCCCTGTCATATTTGATTTTGCAGCCCCTCACTTGTTCCTAAAAGAACTGATGGGCTACTACAAAGTTACGCGTGACTTTAGCCTTCGCGAACGCACAACGTTCGTCCAAGGCTGCTCGCAGGCTTTGGTGTCTCAAATATTGGCGGGGCGACGAAAACTCACAAGAGATCAGCTACCGACCATTGGCAAACTTTTTGATCTGACAGCAAACGAAGTATCGTATGTGGACCAGTATCTTCAAGCACGGAGGACGCCTGAGCAGACGCCGGCGCCTATACGCTGCGGAGCTCGAGCAGAACCTAAGAATCATCTCTTGGCGCAGTGGTGGCATCCCTATGTGAAAGATCTGATTTTCCTGAAAGGATTTAAGCCTGAACTTGCCGTGATGCAAAAGATGCTAACCGGGTTTTTGACTTTGCCTCAGATCGAGAAATCTCGAGATTTTCTTCTTCACGAAGGTTTTTGGCGGAAAACGACAGCCGGTAAAGTTGTAGTCGACGAAGACCTAACGGTTACTACTAATGATATTCCTAATGACAAGATCAAGGCTTTTCACAAGAAAGCGCTTCAGATTGCCATCGACGGTATGGATAAATTTCCTGTGGGAACGAGAAGAAAATCAAGCACGACACTCATTGCCGTGACGGAATCTTCTGCCCAAGAGCTTAGAAGTCTCGTGCAAGAGTTTCACGAGAAATTGCAGCAATTTATTGATGATCACTCAGATAATGGCAAAGCAGACGAACTCGTTCAGGTGGCTATTCACCTGACACCCATTGGAGTTAAGCATGACGTATCCAAATAGACTTTGGTGCTCGCTGATTTTATTCCTAGTCTCGTTTTTGGCTGATGTTAGTTTGGCAGCCTCGTCCCAAAAGTATGTCGATGACGGCGGCACCTCTGTGGGTGGAGGCGGAGATCCAGTTTATTTTTTCTTGGAAGTGACCAGGCGAAAATTACTAGACGTGATCAGTCGTCTCCAGTTGGAGCCAGCTGGCATTAAAGAGCTATGTGACGCTGAAGTTATTCGCGCGTCCGGAAGAGACGATTGCCAGAGGTTTTTAGCGGCGACTGTCGTGCAGCTTAGAACTTTAAATCAAGGAGATCACAAAACAAAGTTTGAAGTGACCTCGGAAAGCCTGACGGTGGAAGGTCCGGATGGCCGCCCCATTGAAGTAGTGGCTCGCACTAGTTATGGACCCGCCGGCGTTATTCAATTTAATAGGATGTTATTATCTCGCCTTGGCCCCCAGCAAGTATTGCTGCTTTTGACCCATGAGTTTGGCCATAAAGTGAATTTTGATTCTGAGGTGGTGCGCGATAATGTGCCTTTTGGTAGTTACCCGACCGGACGGGAGTTCTTAGATGATTTAGGTGCAGGTTTTGTTCATATAGCTATCAAATATGGGATGATCGGGCGTCAGTTTGGCCTTTCGGATACATTTATTTGCCAAATCCGTGGAAACGGCCAATTTCCAAGCCAGCATGCTTTTTCGGAGCGCCGCGTCTTTTACGGTGAGTCGCTTAAAAACTATGACGCCGGCTTTGGACGTGAAGGAGAACGAATGAGTCCGGTCTTACTAACGCCTGAAGGTGATATTTCACTTAAGTTAATCACGCACGATGATGATAGCTGCGCGGATTCCCCGGAGGCAAACCAGGCAAGACGAACGATATACTCTGTAATCAGAACAAAAGTAGTGAATGGTCAACCAAACGAGGAGGTTTTAGTTTCGCGTGCGTTCGAAGGCTTAAATCCACTGTGCCAATTAACTGAAGAGCCGCTCCTTCTTGCCTGGGATAGGTATCAGTTTCAATGCTCTTATGTAGAGACCAATGGAACAACTCGGGAGCCTATGACCAAAAAATAAGGGCCACCCGAGAGCTAATTCGGAAATTACGAGAATAAGGATGAATTTCTCATCCG
>CAMDGW010000013.1 GCA_945897695.1 Pseudobacteriovorax antillogorgiicola
GGCGCTGGGCCACAGCCATCATGTCCCTAAGCAATGACTTGGAGTCAGTCCAGAGAACCTTCATACCGAGTTTTTCCCGGAGCTGATCGAGCATGGTTGTTAGCCATTTAGCCTTACTACGCTTTGCCAATACGAAGAAAGGACGATCAAAGCCGGAAGTTGCCGCATGACCCGCAAGCTCCCAAGCCCCATGATGAGCGGTAATTATCACAATGCCGCTGTCCTTAGCTGCTAAATTCAATTTTTTCTTTGCTTCTTCGACTCCATTTAAGACTAAGCTATCCGGACGAAATACGTAACGTATGGTCTCAAGCATGATCTCAGCTTGCGTCTTTTGGTTTTGTCTAACGAATGTTCGAGAAAATTCAGAATGCTTTGGAAGCCCGTAAACCAGCTCAATATTTGCTTTGATCAAGCGTCGATCACGGCCTGCAAAAGGGTACGTCAACCAATATAAGCCCCAAACAACTGCCGGTAGCATTACCGGGGGTATAATTGCGATCATCCTAAGCAGTTTCAATGACAACTCCCGCATACAGACTGGTCAGATGGCCTAACGAACGTTTTGATCGGCCTTTTTCAGAGCCTGTGCATAGTATTCATGAGCCTTATAGGAAGATCGCACAAGTGGTGCGGATGCCACAGCGATAAAGCCGATCGACTCAGCGTAGTCTCCTAAGCGCTGAAACTCATCGGGGTGCGCAAAGCGTTTAATAGCTAAATGCTTGTTTGTCGGGCGCATATACTGACCCATATTGATAAACTCTACGCCAGCCTCACGCAAATCCTCGAGGCTTTTTTGAACTTCTACTTCTTCTTCACCCAGCCCAAGCATAATGGCACTTTTGGTGTAAACACGGTAATCAGCCAACTCGCGGACCCGCTGAAGTGCTTTGATCGATTGACGATAATTAGCCCTAGCATCGCGGACCCGGGGCGAAAGCCTCTCAATAGTTTCGATGTTGTGGGCGTAGACATCAGGACGCTCGGCCAAAATGGTCTTCAAAGCATCCTCACTGCCTTTGAAGTCTCCAGCCAGTAATTCAATCACTATGCTAGGATTTTGCTCCCTAACGACACGAATGACTTCTGCAACATGGGCAGCCCCACCGTCAGGAAGATCATCGCGATCGACCATTGTGATAACCACGTATTTCAACTTCATCAAGGCAGCACTCTCTGCAACCTGACGTGGCTCATCTTTATCAAGCCAACCGTTGGGATTTCCTGTTTTAACGTTGCAAAAACGGCAGCCCCGTGTACAAACCTCACCCAGTACCATGAAGGTGGCGGTGTTCGTGTTCCAACAGTGACCAATATTGGGACATTTTGCTTCTTCGCAGACGGTGTAAAGCTTTCGGTCGCGGAGATCGCGCTTAATGTTGAAATATGTTTCTCCAGTCGGAATAGGTGTCTTGAGCCAAGCAGGCTTTCCGATGTGAAGTGAGCGGTTCATTTCGGGAGTTGTGCTGTCACTTGAACTCATAGCGCTATCTACCCTCTGCAGGCCAAACCGGTTATAATTGGAACCACGTGTTTATCACTCCCCAACCCTCTCGTAAAGCACTGAATCCACAGGAATTATTCAATGAAATCAGATCCATTTTACGCATTTGTCGGCACCGTCATCAAACTGGGGCGCATGCCAAAGGGTTTTGACCCGAAGGGCCGTCGTGCAGATGTGATCTTTAAGGCCATCTTTAAAGCTGCCAAACCAACCGTTCAAGACATTTGGGAGATCTATACTCAAAGAAGAGATGAGCTCTCCCGCAAGCTGATTTCAAACAAACAGTCAGTTGTGGCCTACCTGCTCGGCTTTCATTTGGCCAACATGGCTCGCGCCACAGAGCTTTTTAACCGCTCTGACAAGCGACACGGCTGGAAGAAACGACTCAAAAACAAAAAAGTGCGTGTTTATGACATTGGATGTGGGACTGCAGCCATGTCTTTGGCCCTAAACATCGAAGCTGACTACTTTTTGATTGACGGAAGTGGACCGCTTTTGGATGCCGCAAAACTGCTGGCGGAAGCAACTGGACTGAAAGCCAAGACCAGTCGACGCGTGATTGAAGATCTAGATCCAAAGCAGTTCACATCCCGCGAGGGCGAAGATACCGTCCATATCTATTTGCTTGGCTATGTGTGGAACGAACTTACGCGCAACAATCCTGCTCGCCGAAAACTTATATCAATTGTAAACAAGCATATCGAACGCAACGAGGCTTGCCTCGTCTTTATTGCTGAACCTGCCCTTGAATACATGGCGCGCCCAAGTATGGAATTGCGCGACGTTCTTTGCTCTTCAGGATTTGAAGCACTGTACCCCTGTCCTCATAGCGCCCATTGCGCCATGCTCGATCGCCCAAAGGATTGGTGCTACAGCGAAGGGGAATGGGAGCAACCACCTTTGGCTCGATGGGTTGACGAGGAACTCGGCATGAATCGCTCCCGTCACGCTGGTGCTTTGTTTGCTTTTGCCTCGCCAGCATTAGGATTAAAATCCGACAACTCTACAGTCGTTGTGGGGCGACCTGTGCGAGATGAGGGCAAAGAACGCTATAAAGGATTTTATGACTACTTGCTCTGCAGCAAGGAAGGAATTACCAAAATCACTCCCGTTGCACCTAAGCAGGTTATCGCTCGAGGCATGATTTATAAGGAAAAGAAATAAGTCCAAATGAACTAGGGCTCCATGTTTGAATAAGTAGCGTTAATTTCCTCGACAGTGTCAGGAAGGGATGCTAATCGAACTCCCATGAACCTCAGCAGCAGCGATACTCACAAGCATGGGAGCCCATAAGATGAACCTTTCTGTAATCCATGGATTGCGTGCTGGCATTTTGGCCATACTAACTCTCTCATACTCACAAAAACTCGTGGCACAGTCCAGTGATTGCTCATCTCAATGGACATGGTTTTCCCAAAAGCCTGGTGACGAGGGCGCTTTCCCCGATACCCAAGTCTCATACTATCGTTACACCTTTAAAATAAATGAGGGACGCCCCATCCGCTTAAAAGTGAGCGGGCGTTTTCCTAACGGGCGATATATGGGTTACAACATTTACAACACAGCGCTGATGGATAGTCTTGCTGGAATTGCTGACCACGAAATTCGACCAGACGATGGTTCGGAAAACCCATATGTATCTGGCGCCTGGAGTGACCAACAGAGTTATACACTGTTGTTTGATCCTCTAAAGCAAGTGATCTCCCAGGGATCAACTCTAACTTCACCTGGAAATGATGGCCAATCGACAGGCGCGCGAGAGATTTGGTATAGGATCTACGATCCGAAGGATGGCCCAGGATCCCCAGGATCTGTCACACTACCAAAAATAGAATCTGTTGATGCCGTCACGGGTGCGCTAACAACATGCCCTGAGTCACTTCAAATTCCTGTACCAAAAGCACCACAGGGTATTGGACAGGTCGCAAACCTTCCCCCAGGACAAGATGAAAATAACCGTATTCATTTTGTTCATCACAAGGGGCTTGGACTTTACGCAAATCGAGATACGCACTATGTTGCCGCCCGCTTAAAGCTGCGCGGAGCTGCTGAAGACATTGCTATTATAAAATTTCACGCCCCTCGCTCCCCGCGTTCAATGGGAGATCTGAATAATCCAGAGCTTCTCGATGTTCGATACTGGTCCTTCTGTGTGGGGTCAGCACTATCAACCACGACCATCCATTGCCTCACCGATAAAGATGCTCGACTGGATGGGAAAGGCGATGTCACGATTGTCATTGCGGCAACCCAGCCAAAAAAGATGCCCGAAGACGCCCACTTTATCGAACGTCCGCGCGGGATTATTCCGATTATGATTTACCGCAATCTCCTGCCGCGTGAAGGATTTGTTGGCGACCTACGAAGCATACCCTATTGGGAGGCTGGATGGCCCGGACGAAACACAGACGAGTTTTCCGCTGAGCGACACATCGGAAACTACGCGCCAGTGGGCCGGGTGTGCAGTGTGGAAGAGTTCACTGCATCAGGGTGCCAGATTCACTAACTACGGCTGCACTTGACTCAGCGTCAATGACAAGCGATACCGTCATATCGCTCACAACGTTGGTTGCACTTCGCATCCTTGCCACAATCCAGTCAACAGGAAGCAGAAGCGGCAGAATCTCTGATGGAAGATTCGCTGTGGAAAGTACTAACGAGAGCGCAATAATGCCAGCCTCCGGGAAGCCACCCACGCCGAAAGTCGCCAGCACACAAACAAAAGCGATCCATAATTGATGCCCGATGGTCCAATCAAGACCTGCAGCCTGGGCTAGCATCATAACTGCAGCCACTTCATACAACAAAATTCCATCGTTATTAAAATTGGTACCAATACAGGCACCCAGTCGCGACGCGCCTGGAGAAACTTTGAGTTCATCCAAACCAGCCAATGTCGACGGCAGAGTTGCCAAACTACTATTTACACCAAATGCGAAGATAACCGGCTGACGGGCTGCTCGCCAAAACTCCAACAAGTTCCGACGGGCCCAAAACCAAATCCACCCCTGATAAACCAACAATATCTGAAGCAACATGCCACCGACGCAGATCAGTACGTAGACGCCAAGTCCTTTGAAGACTCCGACACCATGCTCTCCAGTTGCTCTAGTAACTGCCGCAAAAATAGCTAATGGCATGACCTTCATCAACACCATCATCATTTGGGAAACAACACTCAAGGCTGCTTCGATCATTTGGCGCAGACTTCCGAACCAGCCTGCAGACTCACCGCCAGCAAGTCCCGCTCTTCGCACTCCATAGCCGCTAAGAAGGGCCAAAACTAAAATCGCAGGTACATTATTTGTCACAAAAGGAGCAATCACTGACTCTGGAATTAATGCTTTTAGCGCCTCTAGCCAGGTCACGGACTTGATCAGCGAACCAGAAGTCGCACCGTGCTCCGCCAAGACAACACTAACTAGTTGTTTCAGCGCTTCGCCAGGTCTAAAAATAAAAACTAACAACATTGCGATCGACATTGCAGCAAATGCGTTGATCAAACAGGTAATGGCCAAACGCCGCGCGCCCTTTCCAGAAATCTGATCATTCATCAGCCCATGTAAAATAGCTAGAAATAATAACGGCGAAGCTAAACCCTTCATGATGGCAACTGGAAACCATCCCAAAAAAGCAAAAAATGTGGACTTAGGCCCCAGAGTGTTGCCAACTAAAATCCCAGCAATTATCGCTAAGACATTGATCAATATGGTTGATGTCAGTTTTTTTGATGTCATGATTCTCTGTTAAAAAACCTGCAAATATTCGGGCAAAATTTGCCTTGTTAAGGAAAGACGTTTCACACCGATATCTTTAAAGAGCATCAAGAGGCCCTTAAAGGCCCCCGATACCTTAGTCGACGAAGAGTCATTTCGCAATGGGAGGAGCGCCATGGACGGCCAAAACCCAAACAACAAAAAAGTGCCAAAACACGGTTTACGCCTTGTAAAGGGTCAAGTGACCGATCGAGATTATACAGAGAACGATCAGTCCTCTGCGACAAAAAAAGCAAAGAAGAACCCTCTTATCGTTCAACTTTCCGCCTTAGCAGATGCCGTCGACGCAGACGTCAAAATGCTCTTAAATCTTTGAGTGATTTAGCCCCAATTTGTCCGATACTGATCGATCCTAGACTTTATCTGACCATCAACCCATATCTTCCCAAGGCGCTCCGTGTTCCATAGTGCCCGTACGATTTCATCAATGGTCAAAATTGCCATCACAGGGCACCCAAAATCAGCCTGCACTTCAAGCGATGCCTGCTGTGAGCCTAATCCCCGCTCCTGCCTATCGATTCCTATCACTACAGCTCGCACCGAAATATTGCGCGGCTTAAGTAACTCCATCGTCTCACGAATACTTGTCCCACCTGTCATCACATCTTCAATAATAATGACAGGATGACTTGGGCTTAAGGCTCTTCCCACGAAGACTCCGCCCTCACCATGATCTTTGGCTTCTTTTCGATTGAACGTAAAGGGAACGTCCTCGTTAGAGTACTTTGCCAGCTCAAGGGTTGTAGCCGCAGCCAAGGTGATACCCTTGTAAGCTGGACCATAAAGATGAATTCCATCCCTAAAACGAGATCGAATCAAATGCGCATAGCATTCCGCCACTTTGCCCAAAACAGCGCCGTGATCGAACGCACCTGTGTTAATAAAGTACGGCGAAATGCGGCCAGACTTGGTTTTGAATTCACCGAACTTCAATGCGCCACTCGTAAGCAGTAGATCTAGGAACTTGCTCTGAAGCTGCGTGAGTGCTGTCATTTTACTTCACTCCGTCGAGAGCCTGAAGTTCTTCAAAAAACCCGCCAGAAAGAATAGGAAAGCGACACCAAGTCTTTGGGTCAAGACTCTCATCATCCAGATGGAATCCAGGTGCATATCGCTCCCGCTTCCATTGATTTCGGCACCAAAGCGTAAAAAACCGTTTCACCCACAATTTTCGTTCTTCCTTTGTCGCGGACGGAAACTTTGAAGAAACCGTTGCGTATACGTCCTTAGGAGACTTTTTATCCCTGATCGCAGCGCGTTCAATCATATCGAGCACGTCGTAAGGCATAAGATCCGCCTCATCTGTCTGATGCATTTCTGCGGGTCGAAGCTCAGCTGTTGGTTCAATATTATTGACAAGAGATAGTTCAGGCAATGGCCCCAAACCTTCTGGACCAACATTTTCAAGCCAAACAAGCCATTTGCGCAAATACGCTTTGTCAATACCTGCTAATGGTGACAGTCCGCCGCAGGTATCGCCGTCCATTGTCGCATAACCGACGGCAGCCTCACTGCGATTTGAGGTTGCTAGAAGTAAATGATTACGCAGGTTAGCAAGCATCCAAATAGAAGGACCACGGCTTCGTGCTTGAATATTCTGAAGTGTTGTATCGTGTTGGTTCCAGCTCCATGTGGTCGATGTTGCTGCACCTACAATTTTTTTATAAGACTCTGTGAGATCGTTGACATTCCACTCAAAAAACTCAACACCTAGCCCTTTTGCTACAGCCTTCGCTGCAGCCTCCGTCGCTTTCCCACTATTAGACGTAGACTGGTAGGCGCAAGAAATCAAATTTCTCACGACATCTTCAACATTATGACATTTGTGCATCACGTTGATATAACCAAGACGCTCCTTCAAACCTGCCATACCAATTTGAGCTGCAGCCAAACGGATTGACATCGCGGCCAAAGCTGTGACCGCAGCAGAATCAACGCCTCCGGAAATGGAGACCGTGAAGCCGCTTAAGTGACTTTTCCTAAGAAAATCAAAAAGCCCCAGCGCAACCGCCCGCGTAAATTCCTCGGCCTTTAGTTCGTTTCCACACTCCCACAAGTCTCCATACTCGACATCCCCGGAAGCCGAGCCTTCAATCTCTGGCCAAGAAAAATCGACATTAACCGAGTGTCCTGTTTCATCACCAATCAGCGGTTGAAAGGATCCTGTTCGCGCTCTGGTCATTCGGTTCAAATCTATATCAACTAAAGAATCGGTCGTCACAAAGTCCTGATAAACAAACCTTGGCCCACGTCCAACGATTCGTCCTTCACTGGCAATCATGGCGCCACCATCAAAAATAATTCGGCCGCTTTCGTTACCAAGAAGGTTTGCATAGAGGTAGGCCACATTGAATGCCCGTGACCCCTCAGCCACAAATCGTTCTCTGATCTGACGCTTTCCAAAAGCAAAGTGGCTGGCACTAGGGTTCATAACAATATCGACACCGAGGCGGGCTAGAGTTGCGCCAGGACGGTTCGCCACCCAAGCCTCCTCGCAGATTTCAAAACCTATTTTGATGCCGCCACAATTGACGAAAACGTCGCCCACAACAACATCAGATCCAGCGACCTCAATGGTTTCCACTACGCCAGAAGGCCATGGCTTAAACCATCGGGGTTCATAGTGAACACCGTCTCCAGCAAGTAGTTTCTTTGGAACAATCGCCACGAGCTTGCCATCAGCAACCACTGCAATCGCATTAAAAAGTGCCCCTCTATGAAGAAAGGGCAACCCCAGGCTTACGAACATGTTTTTACACTCGGGCAATAGCTCCATAAGCATCTGCCAAGACCTTGCCGCGAGGTGCGGCATATAGAACGCATCCTCACATCCATAACCACTTATAGATAGTTCAGGAAGACACAGGACCGAAATATCTCGTTGTCGAGCATCGCGGAGGGCTGCTTTCAATCGATCATGGTTACCCGACCAGTCAAAAGGGGTCTGATTGATAACGGACGCGGCCACCTTCACAAGTTTCACGAAAAGCTCCTACCTTGGTTAGCTTTGCTGTTTTACCATGAAATTCGGTCAACCGCCTATGAATTGGGAACAAACCTTAGCCAGTTTAAGTAACTCTGCTGTCCTGTCTGCGCCAGAACTGAGATTTTTAATTGATTGTCGAAGGGCCTGTCTAATCTGCTGAATATCTGAACGATTCAATGTCTCAGAGTATGAATTGTGAATCATCTCATCTCCACCTTCAAGCAATGCTTCTGCCATAATCATCGCAGGAGACTTGTCATTTGGTACTTTCTGGACAGGCTTTAACGGAAGGTCAATATCTCGAAGTTCACGTACAATCGCTGTTGCATCAAATTCTTCCATGATTCGACCAATGTATTGAAGCTGACGACGCTTCGCACCTAGGGCTGTCAGTCGCCGAGCCTCAACCACAGCATCACGAAGCTTATCAGGCAGATCGATGCGTGCAAGTTTACCGGCCGGCAATTCAGTCAGGCGCTTACCAAGATCTTGAAGACGATCCATTCGACGCTTTAGTTCTGCACGCGTCGGTTGAATTTCGTCATTGTGCGAAAATGTAGGTGTCGTCATATAAACCTATGCAATATCTTAAAAATACGAGGCTTTCATATATTACTTTATTGATAATAAAAACCTGTTTTTCATAAAGTTAGGTTATTGAACTCCAGTCCGCACTTAATTCATTTTTTTACATTTAATATCAGACACTTAAGCATTGTCTTTTTAAAGCCTTGCTGTTCAGGAGAGGGCAAGCCTGCTGAATTGGTGCCTAAAGATTAGGGGTCTGGCTACCGAAAACTCCTAATCTAAAGATGAACTTATGTCTGGGTGTCCCTATGCAAAGAACTCTCACACTTTCTCTTGCCTGTCTGCTGCTGAGCCCTCTCACCGCTTGCCGTAAGCGCAGTGAAGAGCCTATTCGGTCATCATTAAGAGGGATTTCGTACATTTACACCATTCCTGGGTCATCGGTTAAGTCAGATATTAACGAGAAAAACCAGGTTAGTTTCTACATTGATATCCAAGGCGCTCGGGAACCCGTCGTCAGCGTCGATGACGCCTACAAAAATGGATCCGTCAAAGGCCTAAAAACAGCCGACAACATGTGGCACATCCAATGGATGGGCGTCACAATTGGCGAAAAACGCGGAGCGGACACCGAAATCTGCGGGCCAAGATTTGGCTATTCAGAAATCTGCGACGCCACTTTTATCCAACGGACGCCGAACTCCAGAAATGGAAAAAATCTCCTGATACTTGGCTTACTAGACAAAGGGCTTGAGCAAATGCCAGTAGCTTCTGCCCAAGCGTCCTCCTCAAAAGGGCTTAAGCTCACCGATACGATCACAAAGTCCGATGACACCTTTGTCGACATTGCAAAATTTGCAACGAACGAAGTCAATCAAAACGGGACCGGAACATGCCTTTACAATTCGACGACCGGTATTGTGGAATGGTACCGTAACCAAGCATCAGGAAAGATTGAACGATTAAGCGCACCGTATTTCCTCGCAAAATTATTTGAGGAATCGTTTACGGGAGAAGTTGGAGCTGTCAACGAGACAAGCAACATGAAAAACGCTGCCCCTGATGACCTACTGCCAACACAACAAACCTATAATCAGTTCACTGCTTTTCAGCCGGCGTATCAGTATTCTAAGCAGCAGGCAGACCAAATTGACCAAAGTAAAAAGGTCGTAATCCCGGCTATCAAGGGAACAAAGCTATTTATGCTTAGCCAGCCAGCCATGGGGGAATTTGGTGCCCAAGGGGCATCTGATGAGCAAATGAACTCCGTGTACGGATGGTTGAAGGCCAAGAAGACGCCGGTTCACCTCTTTCATTACTACTACAACACAGGCATCTGGCACGCCGTCATGGCTCTTGGATGGGACGACCAAAGACAACTCATCAAAATCAAAGACAGCCTAAGTCAGTCCGGTAAAAACGGCCAATGGCGCTCAATCGCATCCTATCAGGCCATGAGTTACGGAGCCGTAGGAACGGAAGCCAGCGACTCATCTACCAATAGCACAAGTGACAGCTCGCAACAAAATCCAATCACAAGCACGACATCAACTGGATCTCAGCAAACACCACCGAGCAACACGTCAAATAACAGTGGAAACCAGGGTTCAACGCCATCACCCCAGCCACAGTCAAATAATAGCTTGGTATCAGAACTTGACTGGCTAGCGGTGATCCAAGGATCCAACATGTATGTTTACATATCCAAAGATGTTTCCGATGTCTCCATCCGAGGATACGGCGACCAATGGCTCACCATGCCCTATAGTTATGTGCCCCAGCCAGGACTCAAAACGATTCGTGGAATCTATATCAATCGTGCCTCATGGAACGTTCATACCACCGTCGATGTACGCGTGATTTACAAAGGTCAATACGTCGCAGCTCGAGTTCCGATTCAGTTCAGATAATCTCCTCAGATATTATGTCGATTGTGGGATGGGACTTACCACCGCACAATCGCGCCACCCCACGTAAAACCAGAACCAAAAGCAGCCATCCCCAGAAGCTGTCCAGAACTGACGCGACCTTCGCGAACCAATTCATCCAACAAAATGGGAATCGATGCCGAAGAGCAGTTGCCATAACGATCAATGTTGGATGGACATTGCGCTAACGGGAGATTCAAGAGTCCAGCAACGTGTTCATTAATACGAAGATTCGCTTGATGAAAAAGCCACCAGTCAATGTCGCGCGATTTTAGATGTAGCTGATTTAATGTTTCCTCCACCACCTCAGGCAAACGTGATACCGCATGCTTAAAAACAAATTTTCCATCCATTTTTGGAAAGACACCGCCTTCAGCTACAATTTCGGGACTGACATGCGGAGACTGCGCCATGCTCGGATACTCAACCCATAGTTTCTCAGCATGCTCCCCTTCACTGTGTAGGTTCACTGCCATAATTCCTCTCTCAACATCAGAGCTTTGCTCGATGACGACAGCACCTGCCCCATCACCAAAAAGCACCGCAGTATCACGACCGCGATCGGAAAAATCCAATCCTCGTGATTGAACTTCAACGGAAACAAGCAACACTCGGCGATACTGGGAGCTATTTATAAATGCTCTGGCCGTCGCCAGGCCGTAGAGAAAGCCAGAACACTGCGCACGAAGATCCAGCGCTGGAATAGTTCCCAGATTCAATTTGCGCTGAATAAATGCCGCCGTGCCGGGAAACGTGTGTTCCGATGAAAGAGTTGTCACTAAAAGAAGGTCTATGTCACCAGGTTTGAGATTTGCCGCATCAATAGCCTTCAATGCGGCCTCGGCGCCAAGGTCAGATGGCGCAACCCCAGCATCAACATGTCGCCTCTCGCGGATGCCACTTCGTTGATAAATCCATTCATCAGAAGTATTCAAAATCTTAGCTAGATCGTGATTAGAAACGACTCGACTCGGAACACAGCTACCCGTGCCAGTAATCCGTGCATTGATGACCATAGTGAAATCCTCCAAACAGATATTTAAATCATGTTAGCTGGGTGAGGATTTGTTTTATTAAATAACACATTAAGATTTCGTTTTAATTTAATTCCAAGTTCTCTCTATGAAATGAACCTGGCATCAGACTGTAAAAACATGGCACCACAAAAAGAGTAAGCACTGTGGACACAAGCACCCCGCCGATGACAGCAACCGCCATGGGGGCTCGTGATTCAGCGCCCGGCCCAAATGTCATAGCTGCAGGTATCGCCGCAACAATAGTTGAAATTGACGTCATTAAGATTGGGCGCAAACGCGTGGGACACGCCTCGATAAGGGACTCCCTCACCCCAAGACCCTCTTCACGTTTCTGGTTGGTGAAATCCACGAGCAGAATTGAGTTTTTCTTGACGATCCCAGTCAAAAGAATAATCCCGATCGCACTATAGATATTTATACTCTGGTCCATGATCAAGAGCGCTAAAAATGCACCTGTGATGGAAAACGGCAAGGCCAGCAAAACAGTAATCGGATGAATAAAGCTATTAAACTGGGAGGCCAGCACCATATAGGCCACGGCAACACCAAGGAGTAATGCAAATGTCAGCCCGCTAAACGCCTCCTTAAATGACTCCGAACTGCCGCCAGCTACTATCCGGTAGCCCTCAGGAAGTGAGGCTGATATTTGACTTTGCAGCTTGGCCATCACGTCTGCCTGCGAAACTTTTGGAGCCAGATTGCCGTAAATTGATATAGCCCTTTCGCGATCTTGCCGAGTGATGCTTGTCACGCCTTTTTCAACTGTTACTGTCGCAACATCAGAAAGCGGAACCAACTCACCGCGATTATTGCGAAGTAATATTTTTCGGATATCCTGCGGATCTGCACGTTCTTCTGGCAACAGTCGAACGCGAACGTCATAGCGATTTCCACCGCGTGAAAATGAACCTGCTGTCGACCCGCCAAACAAGGCGCCGATAGTTTCTCCTATGTCTGCAGCGCTGATACCACGTTCTGCTGCCTTGCGACGATCAGGCTTCACGTGGACCTCGTCCACAAACCCTCGAAAATCACTGTCCACATCTGTTACCAAACCTGACTTCTCCATCAGCTCTTTGGTCTGCTTAACAGTCTCTGTCAGCTTACCCCAATCAGGCCCCTTCAGATTAAACTCCACCGGATACCCGCGACGGCCACCAAAGCCGCTGAGAGAAAGGTCTTGCACAAACGCACGAACTCCCATAATCGCACTTAGATCTTTACGAAGTTTGATGGCAAACTCCTGTTGGCTTGGTCGTTTTTTCAGGTTTGGGTCAACAGGGCGATCAGGCAGCGGTTTGAGAGTCACAAACAGCATAGCTGAGTTGACGTCACCTCCACCAAAACCCCCAACGGAACCAAAGTATCGAGCCACCTCTGGCATCGCTGCCACCTTTGCCTCGACGTCGGCCATTTTGCGATCCGTGTAATCCAGTGACGAACCTTCGGGGGTCTTTAGCCTAACTAGCAGCGACCCCTGATCCTGTGGCGGCACAAACTCTTTTCTTAGCGACTTCACAAGCATCAAACTCCCGGCGAAAATGATGCAACTAAGTCCGAGCACAACCCAACGAAATTTCAGAGCCACAGGTAGCAATCTTCGATAGCCGGAAGCAAGCTGTTCGAGTAGGTGCTCGATGCCTCGTCCAAACTTTGTCGCTCTTGGACCTACATATAAAAATTGCGAGCAACGCATAGGCGCAAGCGTGAGGGCCTCCAGTAAAGACAATAAAACTGCTACGGAAATTGTTACGCCGAATTGAAAGAAATACTTACCGATAAGACCTTTCATAAAAGCCACAGGTAAAAAGATTGCAACAACAGCTACGGTTGCAGCAAGTGCTGCAAATCCAATTTCCACAGCACCGTCTCGGGCGGCTCGAACTTTGCCTTTTTTCATTTCACGGTGACGAACAATGTTTTCCAAAACCATGATTGCATCATCCACGACGATGCCTATGGCTAGGGACAGCCCGAGAAGAGTAAAAAGATTCAGGGTGAAGTTTAGGGCCTTAAGTACAATAAATGAGCCAACAATTGATGTGGGAATCGCTAAAATCACGTTCATCGTAGCCGACATCGACCCCAAGAAGAGCCAGCAAACAAATGCCGTCAAAATTGCCGCAAGCACAATTGTAAAATTAAGCTCCTCGATACTTTCTTCTATAAACTTAGTCGAATCGAAGTTAACTCCAATATCCATTCCATCAGGAAGACTTGGCTTCATAGAAGACAGTCGCTGTTTAACGGCATGAGCAACGGCTACCGCATTGGCCCCTCGCTGTTTTTTGATCCCAAGACCGACAGCAGGAGCTCCCATGGCGCGACTACGACGCCTAGCATCTGCCAATCCGTCCTCCACCTTGGCCAAGTCTTTCAGGTAGATTTGGCTAAATACAGGACTGCCGCCCCGTCTTGCTATCGGAATCCCACCAAGTTCGTCGGCCGAGGATGCTTCACTCATAGAACGAATCGCAAGCTCTCGATCCTTGTTTTCAATTCGACCTGCTGGAACCTCCAAATGCTCTGACTTGATCGCACTGATTACGTCCGAGACCGTCATTGAATATCGAGTTAACTTTGATTGCGAGAGATCGACCCGCATCGCGGGATCAATCAAACCGCCCAAATTGACGTCAGCCACACCAGGTATCGTCAGAAACTTTGCGCGAAGCTGATCTCGCACAAATGACATCAAATCCCGTCGCGACATTTTGTTGGATGAAACAGCTAGCCAAAGTATTGGCTGATCCTCGGGATTTGATTTGGAAACACTTGGCACATCTGTATCTTTAGGAAAGCGACGCTGAATCTGAGCTAACTTTGTCTGAATTTCCTGAACGGCCACGTCAAGATTCTTGTCTAGATCAAACTCGAGGCTGACCGAGGCAGAGCCAGGCCGCATGGTACTTGAGATAGATGAAATGCCCTCGACTGAAATAACAGCGTTTTCAATCAGGTCCACCACCTCAGACTCCATCACCTCGGGAGATGCGCCTTCGAGTGAAGTGGAAACGGAGACAACTGGAAAGTCAACGTCCGGAAGTTGGCTTATGCCCATCGTGCGAAACGCAAGCCAACCAAATAAAATCAAGCTGATCATGAGCATCCATGCAAATACCGGCCGACGAATCGAAATCTCTGAAATATTCATCGCAAAGCTCCCTCGACATCGTTGGTCACAAGATGCAATTGCCGAATGGTTTCCTCGAATTTGAGTTTGGCTTTTTGGAACGCTCGCAGAGTATCTATCGACGCATTAAGTGCTTGAAGTGTTTCTAGACTGGATGCAAGTCCCTTGCGTTCATCATTTGCCATCGCTTGATAGTACTGTGAGGATTTTTTTGATGCTTCTTCCAAAGATGCTACCTGGGTCCGCCCTGTGACGTGCGACTCCCAGAGGTCACGCGCCTCATCTTCTGCCGATTGCTTCAATTGCCGTGCGATAGATAATTGTTTCTGTTCAACAGCCAATGCCTCGTTTACTTTGGATCCAACCATTCCACCAGAATAGATGGGTAGCGATGCCGACAACGAAACATCCCAATTGCCGTAAGTTTTCTGTGTCTCGGGACGTTTTACATAATAGTTAGCCCCAAATTCAAGAGACGGCTGATGCCCCGCGCGGGCTATTGCCACATTGTCACCTGCTGCCGAAACTGCTAAGTCAGTGGCCGCAAGGTCTGGGCGTTTCTGCACTTTCTGCCTAACGTCATCCCAGTCTTTCAGATGCCCATTAACTTTTGGTGAAATATCACAAACATTTTGGACCTCGCGTCCTATTTCAGATGACAAATGTCGCTTGGCTGCGTCTAATGCCAAGCGGGAAGACTCATACTGAGCTTCAGAACTGGCTAATTGAGCATCAGCACCCAAACCGTCAACGGCCCTGGAACGACCAATACCCACTCGGGCGCGGATCTCTTTTGCTCTGCGTTTTGACACGTCACGGAGTTCGGCGCTAGACTGGAGCTCAGCTTGCGCTGACAGGACCTGAAAAAAGCTGGACGTAAGGTCTCGGATGACTTTGATACGAGCAGCATCAGCCATTTTCGCCCCTGCTTCTGCCTGTTTTGACGTCTTTCGAATCGCAGCATACTCAGCCCCACCTGCATATAAAGGCTGGTTTAGAGTAACTTTTGCAGTTGTTTGATAGGATTCAGGCTCAGCACGAGACGTGATCTTAGAGTTATCTTGTTTCAAAACTGCTGCGGATGCTTTGATAGTGGGCAGAACACTGGCCTTGGCTGCGGAATACTGCTCTGCAGCCACAGCTGCTTCTGATTTTTGAATTTTGATTTCGTCAGAAATAAGCAGACCGGCGGAGACCGAGTCTGCCAGAGTGATGCAGGCTGAGTTCACTAGGTTAACTTTTCCTTGCAACTGTCCATAAGCGGGACTGAGGCTTAACCAAATCCATAAGCAAGAGGTGAACACAAATAAAATCCGCGACCATGTGCTCGTCCCCATTTTTTTAAACTCCTGTTACTTGAGTTCAATGAGCTGTCAATTACGAGTCACATATTATGCTATTGGGAGCCCATAGGCTACATTAAGAATTTGGGGCAAAGATTGCGCCTTACTTAACGAGCGGGAATCCCACGAGACACATAGATGGAACCTTTAGCAAAGAATCGCCAGGGCAAATCAACACCTTGACTGATACCAACACGAGACGATGTGCTGATCTCCAAATCACTCTTATGCCGTGTTGGTTTTTCAAATCGTATCGGACCGGTTGTCACGTCCATTTGATGATGTCGATCATCAATTCCCATCGCGACTGTCAACTTCCCAGGCCCGTTGGCTAGATCTTCTCGCTTTTTGATTTTAGGGCGATTTTCCCAAAAAATATTTTCACCCAAAGACGGCTCCACGGCTCGGATCAAGACACCGCCTGGAGTACCTTCCGGGTCAGTCACCACATTCAACAGCCAGTACATTCCGTAATTAAGATAAATATAGGTCAATCCTGGTGGACCAAAAAGCTCATGCCCCTTACCAATTGCCATTGGATCTTTGTTGCGTTTTTTTTCCAAGTGCCAGGCGTGGCACGCCGGATCGCCGGATGCATACGCTTCCGTCTCAACAACAACGCCACCCACGGCACCAACGCTTGGGTGATCAACTAATAGCCGACATCCTATCAGCTCGCGTGCAACCACCGTTGCAGGGCGTCCATAAAAAGACTTGGGAATGTCACGAAACATCGGTTACTCGCTAAATTCTAGATTGCCATATATTTGTATGGTATCATTAACTCATGATTCAGCCAGAAGAATTCATAACTAAGCAGCGCAAAATCGTCCACATCGACATGGATGCTTTTTACGCCAGCGTTGAAACTCTAGATCGACCAGAGTTAAAGGGACTCCCTATCGTTGTGGGAGGACAACCAGGTACTCGCAGCGTCGTCTGCACGGCGAGCTACGAGGCCAGAAAGTTTGGCGTAAAATCTGCAATGCCGACCACGCTTGCAGCCAAACTTTGCCCTAATGCTATTTTTTTGCCACCTAGATTTGAGCGCTACAAGGAAATATCCAAAGCGGTACGTTCTATTTTTGAGCGTTACACTCAAATCATTGAACCTCTGTCTTTGGACGAGGCGTACCTGGACGTGACGGATCACTCGACCCTATTTGCCACACAAATAGCTCATCAAATCAGGGTTGCTGTGCAGACAGAGCTTGGACTTACCTGCAGTGCCGGCGTTGCACCCAATAAACTCATCGCAAAAATTGCATCTGATGTTAACAAACCAAACGGCATCACTATTGTACAACCCCATCAGATTCATGGCTTTATGGAAAATCTTCCCCTTCGCAAGATTCACGGAGTTGGCCCTGCCACTGATAAGCGCCTGGCTGATCTTGGATTTAGAGTCTGTAGGGATTTATGGCGCTGCGACCTTGAGCAGCTGGAATCGTCGTTGGGATCCATGGGGCGCTGGATTTGGCGCGCATCAAAAGGAATTGATCATCGCCCAGTTGTCACAAGCTGGGAGCGACAAAGCTATGGGAGGGAAGACACACTTCCAACTGACGCCACAGACGTTGGACTACTCTGTGAGAATATCCAGCGCCTTGCGATGAAAGTATCTGCGTCTCTTAAAAGAGATGAAAAATTCGGGCGCACGGTAACTCTAAAAATCAAGTATTCGAACTTTGAGTCTATAACGCGTTCAAAATCGTTAGTGGAAAATACAGACCAAGCTGAAATCATCGCGGCAACTTGTCGGGAGCTACTCACTAGCAAAACGGATGCAGGGCTGCGCCCCGTAAGACTCGTAGGAGTGAGTGTTTCAAATCTGAAGTCAGGATTTGATCAATCTACGATAACGCGCACATCCATTGATTGAACCCAGCCAGAGTCACCATCAGCATTCAAAACCCTAAGCCAAGGGCCTTTTGCCTGCCCCAACACCAAGACTGGCTTTCCTGAGTTCATCGTTCGGACAACCTTTGCACCCTCTTCTGGCGTCGCATAAATTGACGATGAACCATCAGCAATAATCGCACCCCAATGACTTTCATACACATACTGTATCGAGAGACTCGTTGCGCCAATTGCGATGACTATAAGGCTCAAAACTAAAAGCGCGCTGAACACATTCCGCATTCGTTTGTACTGGGTGGAAATATAGATGACAAAAAGTACAATGAGAAGCCATAGACCGGTTGCTGTTATTGCAGCCATTGCCCCGGTAGGAATGGCCTCAGCCAATGTCACAAACCCACCCCTGAATCCATGGGAGCCGAGCAACAAGTCTTCGCTCGAAGCGTTGGATAATCGTAATGATTCATTCAATGCTCCATTGGTTCTGCTATCTCGCTCATTTTTCGGAATCGCCAGGAAAACACCGTTTGCCATGGGTACATTGTTTGATTTCAAGTAAGCAAGGCCCAGGTTGTAAAGAATGTCATTGGACGCAGCATGCTCAGCAACTGCCTGTTCACCCATAACGATCACAAGTTTCCAGTCTTTGGCATTGACAGCGTCATTGAACGCGGGAGTAAAATCACGAGGAAGCATCAAATGCTCCTTGCCTGAAAATAGCGCAGTAAATTGCGCAGATCATCAACCGAGGAGACAGGTTCAGACTCCGTAGCTCCTCCATACGCGACTTTGTCCATTTCTGCCAAAACCCGTCGCAGTGACTCCCGGTGCAGCGAATCAAGACCGCGCCCTTCAGCCGCTTTTAAGACATCCTCTGACGTCATGGAAGCTGGGTCTTGCCCCCTGCTTGCTAAATGCTCTTTCAATGCTTTGACCGCAATTTCGACTCCCTCTGATTTCTGAGCGTCAAGGATACTCAGCGCGTCTACTAAGGGAGATTTGACCGTGTGTAAAATCGATTGATCAGGCCCTTTGATTCGTCGCCAGGAATGGCGAAGCAACGCGAAAGCAATCAAGCTAACGAGAACTAATATTTCCAAAGCAATTGCCAGTGGTGATAGAAGCCAAGGGCGAGATAACTTACCCTCCCCCTCACCGATTGTTTTGGCGGATAAATCTGCGGGCGACGACGGGGATTTTTGGTTATGGTCAGTAGAAGGTGGGTCTGCGCTTTTTGTTGCGCTCTGCCCCGGAGTGATCACAGTCGACGCAGGTGATGTTTCTCCTGCCACCGTTAACGTCCCGATAGCGCTCAAAAGCTCTTCATAAGCTTCCGTGAATGGATTAAAGCTGGAAATTTTTACCGTTCCCAGATCAAGTGTGCCAGACGCTTGTGGCACCACTGCAAATTTGAAAATTTTTGTCGAAACAAGTCCTGCACCGGCTTGAACTGATTCGGTAAGAGTTGGTTTATCCGCATAAATCTTAGCTCCAGGAATATTCAATTTAATGTCTGACATCCGATCCAGAGCTCCTTGCCCCTTAACGGTAATCGTTACCGTTGATGTATCTCCAGCATTCAATGAATTCTTGGAAACTTCTGCCTTCAATGTAAACGCCCCAACGATGTCAGCAAAAGTTTGAGGCTTTGGTGTAGGCAGTGGCTTTACCGTCACCTCGACTGACGGAGAGACTAACTTGCGCGTCACCTCTTCACCCATACCAAACGTACCACCTTGCAACATATCAAAAATACTTCGCGGAGACGATTTGCGCTTCGACGGTTGAAGCCAAGATGCCTTCACGCCAAATGGTGGGACTTTGAGTTTCCCTGCCTTGAGTGGAATCAATCCCTCGTTCATTTCGATGACCGACCAACGAACTCCGTCACGCGTGATCTCACCATTTTTCTGCCCGTCAACGCCAATCAGACGCCAGTCGGGACTGGCATCTCGGGTCGGGGTGGCGCCAGTTAACCGAGTCCTTATCAAAAGCCTGACTTTGGAAATAACCGCTTCGCCTTCATACAGAATAGACTTTGGTAGATCTCGCTCAACGCTCACTAGCTTTTCATTGCTACCAGGTTGCCCAGGAGTTGGTTGCGCAACACCACCTTTGACTTGTACCGTCATCGCCTCCGTAGCTAAATCTTGCTTGTCGACGCGAGCTTTAAACGGTGGAACCGTCAATGAGCCTTCCTTCAGCGGACGAAGCTGGTATGTGTATTGGGTTTGCTTGCTCATAGAACCATTAATAATAGAAATATTAGTCGACTGACCAGACTGCTGTATTTCAAAGTCTTTGGTATCAGGGATGATCACGTCACCATCAAGAGAACCTTCGACACTGACCGTAAGCCAAATGGGTTCATCTAGACTTGTCTGTTGACGGTCCAACTCACCGGTTAAAGATCCTGCCGACGCTAAACTTGACGTAAAAAAAGCTAGAATACAAAAAAACGTCCAACTCGACTTAATCATAAACATTATACCTTTCACCAATCCTTACCGCCCGATTGCTCGGGGAGCTTTTGCCCTCGAAAAATCGGTACAAAAGACTTCCTGTTATCGGGGGCTGATCGTAACAACTTCTCTGCCTGCTCCGGCGACATTTGATCCTTAGGCTGCCCCAGCTCAGAGCGCTCTCTGTCATTCTTATCAGATTTGTCCTTACCACCTTGCTCTTTACCCTGATCGGATTTTTTCTCATCAGGCATGGCTTCTTTTCCAGGGCTTTGGCTGTCTTGGGGCTTTGCCGCAGATGAATCTTTCTTGGCCTCTGAATTTTGGTCCTTTTGCGATTTGTCGTTTTCCGATGATTTTTTTTGGTCCTTGGAGTCTTCCGAATTCTTATCGTCCTTTTTTTGGCTGTTTTGGCCCTTATTCTGCTCATCGTTTTTCTGCTCAGAGTCAGAGCGTTTCTTGACCCAAGCCAGATTATCTCGCACCTGTTGATCCTGGTAATCCATGGCAAGTGCTTTCTCATAGAATTGAGCCGCTTCACTATATTTTGCAGCTAGCGCCATCATATTTCCCAGGTTGTACAGTGACCTTCGTTTTTCTTCCCCTTGAGCTGATTTGGAAATATCTTCAAATGTGTTTCTTGCTGACTCGACCTCGCCAGATTCAAACGCCGAAACTGCCTCGTTATAACGATCCGTGAAACTTGTACCGGCAAGAGCCTGATTGTTACGCCCCATCAATAGAAAACAACCGCTGATGATGGCCATGGTCGCGGCCTGACCAATTTCAACCAACAAAGTTTCTAAAAGCAGTAACAATAACCCTATGCCTGCCGTCCATTGAAAACGCTCAAACCAAATACGCTCTTTTCTGGCCTGGGTTTCTTTTACCGTGCCCTTGGCTCTGATCACATTTTCATAAAAATCAGCTACAGATTGAACTCCTGAAGCACCATTGATGTATACGCCTCCGGTTTCCTCGGCAATTTTGCGAAGCGGCCCCTCCATCAATCGACTGACCACCACATCGCCATTGGAATCTTTGATAAATGCGCCTTTTTCGTCTAAAACTGGAGAGCCAGCTGCTGAGGCCAAGCCTACCGTGACAACTTTTGCCTTGGACTTCACCACGCCAGCAATGGCTGCTTCAATACCACCTTTGTGATCCTCACCGTCTGTCATGAGCACGATCAGTTTACCAAGTCCTTTTTCTTCGCCACCTGCATCCAATGCCCTCAGTGATTCACTCAGAGCACCCGTAAGATCCGTCCCACCCACTGGAATCATTTCAGTGTTAAGTCCATCCACAAAAGATCGCATGGCACCATGGTCCCCAGTCAGCGGGCATTGGACAAAGGCAGCGCCGGCAAACACAACTAAACCGATACGATCACCGTCTGCAACATCCAACAAATCAATGATCATACGTCGGGCACGCTCAAGCCGCGTCGGATCCAAATCGCGCGCCATCATGCTGCGCGACACATCAACGGCCACCACTATGTCGATTCCCGACTGCCTGCTTTCCACCCACGTCCAACCCCATCTGGGGCCTGCGCTACTGATGACTAAAAATAACAGCGCACAAGAAAACAACACTCCCTTTATCAAAGCTGCGCTCCGACGCATGCGCCAGAGGCCCGCAGTACCCGACACTGAAACCTGTGCTAGTGCCAGGCGCCGCTTGGCCTGCCTAAATCCAAGGACCAACACAGGAATCAAAACAGGAACAAGAATGATCCAGATCAGGTTACTGGAGGCAAACCAGGAAACTTGTGGCCACCACTGGTTCATGCGGGCAGCCTCCGTAAGCGAGTTGTGCGCCACACTGCCTCTAAGACAAGCACAAAAACGGCGGCAAGAATTATCGACGGAAACACGTCGCGACCTTGCCGTCGATCTTTTTGTTCTCGACGACTTTTTTCCAGTTTATCGATCTCGCGGTAAACATTGATCAATGCCCCCGTATCGACAGCCCGCCTATAGACACCACCTGTGGTATCGGCAATTCCTTTTAAGGTCACCTCATCGATATCAGCTTTGATGTGAAAAACTTGACCATTTTGGACAACCGGTACAATTCCGTCGCTACCAACACCTATCGTGTGGACCCTGACGCCGAGCGCCT
>CAMDGW010000014.1 GCA_945897695.1 Pseudobacteriovorax antillogorgiicola
CGCAGACATTGAAAGTGACATGCCATCTTTACCATGGCTCAGACCATCACTGGCTTCGGGTAAAATCAATTTAAAAGTTTTATCTGCAACGGCTTACCGTCATTTTATGGCAGTTGAGGAGGCGGGTGCAGAATCAATTTCAATTCATTCGGCAGACTATCCACCGCTATTGAGATATATCGCTCGGCCTCCACTGTGCCTAACAGCTATGGGAAATTCTTCCATATTAAGTCTGCGTCACATATCAGTCATTGGCTCGCGAAAGGCGAGCTACCAGGCACTGAGAATGTCCGTTGAGGTGGGTCTTTCTTTAAACGAAAGAGGAGTAGGTGTAGTTAGTGGTGGTGCCATCGGTTGTGATATTGCTGTCCATGAAGGCATGCTCTCGAGCACTACGGAGGATGTTAACGCTATTGTTGTTTTTGCAGGCGGATTATCCAGTTTGTTTCCCAAATGCAATAAGCGTACCTTTTCTGAAATTCTTGATCGAGGAGGTGTTTGTTTATCCGAGCGCCTTTGGTTTCAAGGGGTAAAGCCACGAGACTTCCCATCACGAAATAGAATCGTTAGCGGCATGAGTGATTCAGTCGCTGTCATGGCTGCAGTGGAAAGATCCGGGTCACTTATTACGGCTCAAGAAGCTCTCGAGCAAGGACGTGACGTCCATGTCTTCCTTCCAATGGGATTTGAGCATGACGTTAGATTTGGGGGATCGGCTCAATTAGTCTTGGATGGCGCCTATGTCTTTTCCGAACCTAGTCAGCTGGTTCAAAGCCTATTCCCGCCACATGATGAAATCTTTGGCAGGATCCTTGGTGCCACAAGGGTCTCTTGCCAAGGGGCCAAGACAATTGGTACCTTTGAAACAGAGCCAATTAATTACTTGTAATTCCGTATGTCAGGGGACGCCATGACGACTGCTTTCGCATTTGAAGAAATTCGTCCGGTTGTTGAGGCAATGGCCGACTTAATGTGTTGCCACGGATTCTCTCCTGAGGAAGATGGATTGATTCGCACCCATTTAATGGCTCGTGGATTTGATCTCGAGTTAATTCGCTCCGCCGAGGACTGGTGTGAGAAGGCTCAATCATTTGGATCAGTGGTGGATCTTCTTAGTATGTTTGTACCCACAGGAGTTGGCGTAAGGGTGTCAAATCCTCTTGAACGCATTGCTGTCTCGGATCAGATGCTCAGTGCCGTTGAAAAATGTCGTGATCGCGGGATCATAACTGTGGACATGGCAGAGAGGCTTCTGGAGGGATCTCGGGCGATGGATACCCGTGATTGGGATGACGAAGATGTCAGAGCATTCTTCGTGGATGCGTGTTCGGTAAATTCGTCGCCGTCAGCTCAGACGAAGCTCGAGCGTGCTCTTTTAGGCGATTTCCGCGATTACTATTGCTGAATTAATTGTCAATTCTTTGTCCAATCTCCCTTATGACTTTATCAGGAGGGAAGTTTTTCCATGTTTTCGTTATTTCCTGCAAAAAATAATTTAAAAAACGGGTCCATGTGCTTAGCGCCAGCTCAGCTTGACCATTATCTCGAGGAAATTTCATCGCTGCTATCGGACGATTCTCTATTTGAAATTTACATTCATGGATCAGATCGAAACGACCAACTGGATAAGATCGAGCAAAATAAAAATGTCATCTTGCAGTGGCGTTCATCCAAAGTGGCAGCATTTATTGCGGAGTTAGCTTGGGGTTGCAAAGTACGAATTGATCCCTTCAGACCCTATGCGGGAGGGGTTTTGCCAGGCAGGTCCTGGCGGTGGCATGCGATCATAGCTCCGATGACTTCAGGCGGTCCAATATTAGTCTTGAGAAAGCAAAGGTTTGATGTTCTGGACTTATCATCTTTTGTCTTTGAAGGGTTATCGGCTTCAAGCCTCGTGGGTGAAATGTCCAAGGGTATTTCAGTCGTAATTTTTGGCGCAACGGGTTCGGGCAAGACCACATTACTGATGTCCCTATTAAAACAATACTTCACCCATGTGCGTCTTGGAATCGCTGAAGTCGTTGAAGAGATCCCCCTGCTTTCAAGCCATTGGTTTCGGATTTTAGAAGTTCCACCCGATGCAGGTGGTCGCGGCGGTGTCGCGATGACGAAAGTTTTGTCTGAAATGATGAGGCTTTCGCCTAAAGTAATTGCAGTGGGCGAAGTTCGCGGAGACGAGGCCCGAATCATAGCCGATATGGCCAGAACCGGTCATGGCGGTGTGCTAACGACGTTACATGCCGGGGGATTTGAGGATGCACGGACCAGGCTTTCAACCCTTGCTGGCTTAGATTTGAGTCAATTTCCGCCCCTGTGCGGTGCTTATGTCTCAAAAATAGGGGACACTGTTTCTGTACGTTCAGAGAGGCTTAATTAACCGAACGTAAGTAGGCAATTGCAGAGTTTGTTAAGACTCGCCCACGCGGTGTCCGGGCAATGTAGCCACGGTAAACAAGATATGGTTCGTAGACATCCTCAAGGGTGTCGCGATCTTCGTTCAAAGATACAGCAATGGTGTCAATTCCGACCGGCCCACCCTCATATTGTTCCTGCATTATTCTTAGTATACGACGATCTACTCGGTCCAGTCCGGCGCCGTCAATGCCTTGCCGAGTCAATGCAAGATCTGAGACATTTCGGTTAATTTCAACTAGGCCTTCCATATCTGCAAAGTCCGCAACTCTGCGAAGAAGTCGATTGGCAAGTCGTGGAGTTCCGCGGCTTCTCATTGCGATTTCTTGAGCTGCCTCGTCTGAAAGCTGGAATCCAAGAATTCCAGCAGATCTAAATAGAATTTGTTTAATTGATGCCGGATCGTAAAAATCAAGACGTTCTTGGATACCGAAGCGACCAAGTAGAGGTCTTGAAATTAGCGACAGCCTTGTCGTTGCCCCTACCAGAGTAAATGGGGCAACGTCCATGCGAACACTTCGAGCAGAAGCTCCTTGGCCTATGATGATATCAATAGCAAAATCCTCCATGGCGCTATAGAGGACTTCTTCTACTTTTATTGAGAGTCTGTGAATCTCGTCGATGAAAACAAGAGTTCCTGGTTCAATGCCGGTTAGAATTCCCGCCAAATCACCAGGCTTGTCGATGGCAGGGCCACTTGTTGCAATAAATGGCACACCGAGTTCGTTGGCAATAATATTAGCCAAAGTAGTTTTACCAAGGCCGGGAGCTCCGTGCAGTATCACGTGATCAAGCGGCTTCGCTCGTTTGCGGGATGCTCCCACGTAGACTTCAAGATTTTTTTTGACTTCTTCTTGTCCAGGGTAATCAACAAAGCGCGAGGGACGAATTGAAGGTTGCTGCTGTTGGAGCTCCTGGTCCTCAATAACTTCATGGGAAACCGATAGTCGCTCTATTTTTACATTTTTTGAATTTGTTGAATCCATCGTCATCGTCCTTATGAAACGGTGGAGCGAAGTGACCTTAGTGCTGACCTGAGCAATCCTTGGAATTCCATATCTGCACTTACATCTGGTGCTCGTAAGATTTCATTGATAATCGGGTTGATTTCTTTGTCTTTGTAGCCCAAGTTTTCGAGCGCGCTCTTGACGTCTCCCAAAATAAGATTCAGTTTATCTTCTTGATCATCAAGGCCATCAATGGATGCCAGTAAGGCGGCTGAGCGAGACTTTCCTTGGCTTTTCCCAGTTTGGTCCATACCCATCGGGGCAGCGAAACTGAGACGTTCCATTTTAGGTTTAAGCTCCAAGATCAGCTTCTCCGCCGTACGTCGCCCAATTCCAGGGACGGATTCCAAGAGGCCAACTTTGTTATTTAGCACTGTTTGACGAAGCGACTTCGCGTCAAGGGTCGATAAAATGGCGAGAGCTATTTTAGGGCCAATACCACTTACCGAGCGAAGCATCAAAAATGCCTGTCTATCCTCAAAAGTTGAAAAGCCAAACAGTCGTAAGCTGTCTTCGCGTACGTATGTATCAATCCAAACTTGAACAGCGCCACCAGGAGGGGGAATCTCACAAAGTGCGCTCAAGGGCATCTCTACGCCATACCCTACCCCGTTTACGTCAAGGATGATTGAGTGCGGTAACCGGGAGAGAACTTTTCCTGAAAGGTGTTCAATCATTTTTCTCGCTCCTTAATTCATTAAGACTGATACGTTTCTTTATCACATTCGATAGGATCATAAGTTTATTTGTCAGATGCTCTTTCCTTGTTTGATCCATATCGAGTCCGGATACTTCAGACAATAGCTCTTCAATTTTTATAAGATCGTCCATTCCCGAGTGGACAAGCTGCTCACTTAACTCGTTTAAGTGCCGTCCAATCATCTGAAGCTCATCTTGGGCTCTTAGATTCACCTTGGTATTCCAATAGCCAGCGCCAATTCGTCGTATTGTTCTGATCATGCTGAACATCGGGCCCGCCACTCGGTGAGTTAACATAATTCCAAATAGCATCTGGATCGCAACGTTGATCAAAACGGCAGCGAACATGCAGGCAAACACCGGCCAGGGAAGAAAGTAAGCTGACGTCAGAATCTTGAAGGCGAATAGCGGATATAATATCAGGGTTGCAGTCAGAACTGACGCAATAAGCCCAGCCGCTATTCCAGCTCCTGCATAACGGAACTGAAAGTCTCGATTGATTAGAAAAATTTTCTTTTTTGCGGACTTTGTGGTCATAAGAAGAAGTATAGCCCTTTGAAAGATGGTTCCCAAGCGTAAAGGGGGTGAACTTCCTGTTTTGCTGGCTGAAAAAATGACATAAAAAAGCGGATCCCCCAGGGGGATCCGCTTTGGACTAACTCAGTCTAAACAATCATTACTTGAGAGCTGCCTTGAGAGCCTCAACCTTATCTAGTCGCTCCCAAGGGAACTCATCGCGTCCAAAGTGCCCATAAGCGGCAGTTGAACGGTAGATAGGACGCAGCAAATCAAAGGTCTCGACAATTCCTCGCGGTTTACAGTTAAATACCGTTCGGGCCGCATCCGCAAGTTGAGCAGGCGAGTATTTGCTGGTTCCGTATGTGTCCACAAAGATCGAGACAGGGTCTGCAACGCCAATAGCGTAGGCGAGCTGGACCAAACATTTTTCAGCAATGCCAGCACCAACTAAATTCTTAGCAATATAACGAGCCATGTATGCAGCAGATCGGTCTACTTTCGTTGGGTCCTTGCCCGAGAATGCACCGCCGCCATGAGCGCCATGACCGCCATAGGTGTCCACAATGATCTTTCTACCCGTCAGACCACAGTCACCCTGTGGGCCACCAATTACGAAGCGACCAGTAGGATTAATATAGTATTTAGTATTCTTCAGTAGTTCTGCCGGAATCGTTTTCTTAATACAGTTTTCGATAACATATTCTTCTAGTTTCTTATGAGAAACATCTGGTCCATGCTGTGTTGAGATGACTACAGTCTCAATACGGGAAAGTTTCCCAGCTTTGTATTCAGCGGTTACCTGACTCTTAGCGTCAGGACGCAAGAAGTTTACATCCTTCGTACGGCGTAGGTGGCTCAATCGTTTCAAGAGCAGGTGAGAATAGCTAATAGTTGCCGGCATGAATTCTTTTGTTTCGTTACATGCGTAGCCAAACATCATGCCTTGGTCGCCGGCACCTTGTTCCTTATGTAAGCCTTCACCCTCGGTGACACCCATTGCAATATCGGGAGATTGTTCTTCGATTGCACAAATAACGCCGCAGCTCTTGGCATCAAATCCAAGATCGCCATCGGTGTAGCCAATGTCAGCAATAACTTCACGTGCAACTTTTGCATAGTCCACGCGAGCTTTTGTTGTGATTTCGCCGGCAATCACAACTAAGCCAGTTTTTACCAGGGTTTCACAAGCAACACGGCTATATTTATCTTGAGCCAACAGGGCATCAAGAATTCCATCAGACACTTGGTCAGCAACTTTATCTGGATGACCTTCGCTGACGGATTCTGAAGTGAATAGATAATCGGAATTGTTCATGCTGGACGACATTCAAAGACCTCTCTTCATATGCAGTTTAACGCGACCGCCTTCAAGCGGAGTAACTTCAATAATTCCTATACTTCTCCCATCGGATGATTTAGCTAGCGCATCTCGACTTTGAATAGGACCAACGCTGTCGTGAAAGTGGCCCCCGTCAATTACAAGGTGCTGCCCATCCACTACTCGTTGAAGCGTAACCATATCATCGGATACCCAAGTGGGCAAACCAATTGAGAGCTGATTTATGGGTATTACCAGGGTTTCTAACGTGGCATTTTTATCTTCAATTTGCTCAAGTGATACGCATGAATCAAGGGTGAAGCCAGCGCTTGATGTGCGGGTGAGGCGAGTCACATGTCCAGCCGTATTTAGCTCCTTGGCCATATCAGTGGCAAGAGTCCTTACGTAGGTTCCCTTGCTGCAGCGTACCGTGAGTCCGATCCTCGGTGCTTCAAAATAATTGAGCTTCAGCTCATAAATGGTCACAGATCTTTGAAGTTCTTCGATGGGGAGATCTTCAGCCGTTTTGCCAGCTCGAGCATACTTATAGAGTTCTTTGCCCTTGAATTTTACGGCCGAATATACCGGGGGTATTTGCTGCAGGGGGCCAGTAAATTTTCCAATTATTCCGGCAATTTTGTCTTCGGTGACATGACTCCACGGACGTTCTTCAATAGGACTTCCTGATGCGTCCATGGTGTCGGTGAATTGCCCTAATGTAAGCTCAAAGGAATACGCCTTTTCCATGTTTAGCAGGTAGTCTTGAAGCTTTGTGCCACGGCCGATCAAAATGGGAAGAACCCCGTCGGCGTCAGGGTCAAGAGTCCCTACATGACCAATTTTAATTTTGCCAAAGCGCTTAATTAAAACCCTACTAACATCCTTTGACGTCATTCCCACCGGCTTGTTGACGGGTATGAGTCCTGAGATGTCAGGTGAAGTAAGGGGAGAGCGCATTGGTGTGTTCGGCGCCTCTAATCAATTATCTTTTCGTTCTTTACGGATGAGATCAAGCATAGCATCGACTGAAGCGCCACGTTCGACCGAAGTATCAAAGAAGAACCTTAATTCAGGAACTCGACGAATATCTAGGGCTTTAGCCAGCTTTGACCTAAAAACCCCAGCAGCGCGATCTAACGCTTTTTTTGTTTCATCCTGGGTTTTTTCATCCAGAACTCGAAATTGCACAGAAGCAAGTTGGAGATCTGGGCTGAGCTTCACGCCAGTAATAGTGACAAACTGTAATCTTGGGTCATTAAGCTGCCCCCCTGTCAGGCAGGATGCAATAATATCCCTGATTTCGTCACCCATTCGTTCTTTGCGAAGACCCATGCCCGATCACCTTTTCTCAATAAACGTCCTAAAGAGTTGGAGCAGATTCCTGAAGCTCATAAGCCTCTATCACGTCTCCAATGCGGATGTCAGCGTAACCATCTATGCCGATACCGCATTCGTATCCTTGTGCCACTTCCCGCACGTCATCTTTGAAACGACGTAGCGAGGAAATTTTGCCGTTATAGATAACGACACTGTCACGGATGAGACGTAGCTTGGATTGGCGAGTAATCTTGCCATCAAGAACGGCTGATCCAGCGATAGTACCAATCTTCGGAACGCTAATCGTTTGACGAACTTCTGCATGACCAATGACATTTTCGGTAACGATTGGAGGCAGCTTGCCCGCCATGACTGCTTTTACAGCATCAACAAGTTCATAAATAATTGAGAAGTAGCGGATGACGACGCCATTTTTTTCTGCCATGTCATCCAGGCCCCGCGCAGCACGGACGTTGAATCCGATAAGTACGGCCCCTGTGGTCATGGCAAGGGTCAGGTCGCTTTCTGAAATCCCACCCACAGCTCTGTGGACAATGCGGTTGTTGACCTTATCGCCCGATAGCTTGGTGACGGCCTCACACACAGCCTCAAGAGATCCTTGCACGTCAGCCTTGATGATGATTGCGAGCTCAGGACGATCGCTCGTTTGAACTTTTGCAAGAAGATCTGCAAGACTTGCAGCACTAGATTTGCCTGTGTGCTTCTTGCGCTCTTGTTCCTCTCGAATGGCAACGATCTCACGGGCCGTTCGTTCATCGGCGACCATGTTCACTCTGTCGCCCGCGCCAGGAACGCCCCCGAGTCCGACGACTTCAACAGGAGTCGAAGGACCAGCGGCTGTAATTTTTTCTCCACGGTGATCAATCATCGCTCTTACACGACCGAATTCGCGGCCTGCAACAACGTACTGACCAACTTCCAATGTGCCAGTTTGAACCATAATAGTCGCAACTGGACCACGCCCTTTATCCAAGTGGGCTTCCACAACTGCACCAGTTGCAGGGCCGTCGACGTTGGCTTTTAGATCCAAAACTTCAGCCTGGAGAAGGATTGATTCTAAAAGTTCATCGATACCAATTTTTTGAAGTGCCGAGGTTTTGACAAACTGGTTTTCACCGCCCCACTCTTCAGACTGAATGCCATGTTCTGCAAGCTGGCTGAAAAGACGGTCGAGATTTGTCGAAGGCTTGTCGATTTTATTGACGGCTACGATGATTGGAACACCGGCAGCCTTGGCGTGATTGATTGCCTCAACAGTCTGGGGCATAACTCCGTCGTCGGCTGCTACAACCAATACGACTATGTCTGTCAAACTTGCACCGCGAGAGCGCATGGCAGAAAAAGCTTCGTGACCTGGGGTGTCGAGGAAAGCGATCTTTTTGCTGTTGTAGTTAACCGTATAGGCGCCAATGTGTTGCGTAATACCGCCCGCTTCGCCCGCAGCTACTTTCGCAGAGCGGATCGCGTCAAGCAGCGAAGTCTTTCCGTGGTCAACGTGCCCCATGATGGTGACAATGGCCGGGCGTTCAGCTGCCTCGCCTACTATCCCCGTAGAGATGACCTTCGAAAGGACGTCTTCAGCTGTTTTTTCTTTATTTTTGAGCTCAAAACCATATTCATTCGCAATCAGCGTCGCCGTATCAATATCAAGTTCCTGATTCATGGTTGCCATAAGACCCATAGCCATCAGTTTCTTAATAATATCTCCGGCTTTCACTGCAAGCTGGTGTCCAAGCTCGGCGACGGTAATTGACCCTTCCATCTCGACAACTCGATATTGGGCGCGGGGAGTCGTGATCTGTGTCTTCTTTAAATCCTTGCGGCGTCTGGCATCTCGTTTATTGCGATTAGCGCTCGGAGTGAAAACTCTCGTGAGAACTTCTTCTTCGACTGCAGTCTCAACTAATTCTTCGGGCTCATCAAACTGGCTCAATAGTGTGCGCATATTGAGATTTGCACGTTTTTGTTTATTAAACTTTGCGCCTGGTTTGCCGCCTTGTTCTTCTTCTTCTTGTGGGGTTTCAGGGCGAGCGCGCTCTCGGCGACCTCCCCATTCATCCCCTGCGGGCGGAACTTCTGTAGAAACAGTTGGGGGTGCACCGAAACCTTGATTGCGACTTGCCTCTTGCTCTGCTCGAGAGCGTGAGGACAATAGTCCCATTCCGCTTACGCGAACACCGCGGTTATCTTCGCGACGTACGGTGCGGTTACCTTGGGCAGCCTCAGCGGCTTCTTGTTCTCTCTTCTTTTGCGCTTCAATTTCTTCAGGAGAAGCACGGCGAACAATTGTAGCCCCTCCGGTTGATAATGGTCTTGCCGGGCGCTTTGGGGCTTCTTCAGCAACAGGCTCGGTGATGGTTTTCTCCGGACTGACTGCGACAGCCGGCTTTGAAGCTTCGACTGCTGGGGCCGGTGCCGGTGTTGGAGTCTGCGCTGGTGCTGGAGTCGGCGCTGGTGTTTCAATCTTGGCGACAGGTGCTACTGTTTGGGTAGCCACAACTGCAGGAGCCACAGGTTCTACTTTCACTGGGGCAGCTTGCTGCGGCGCTGGGGGAGTCGGGGGTGCCACTTCAATCACCGGCTCAGGCACTGATTCAGGCACTGATTCAGTTACTGATTCTGCAGCGGGAGCGGCAGTAGCGCGTCGACGGATGACCACAGTTTTTGGGGCAGCTGAAGCCGATTCGGCCTGAGGAGCTGCGCCTTTTACTGCATTCTTAAGTTTGGCAGCCTCTTCTTCACTCAGAGTGTTTTGAGCCGTGGTTATTTCAACTCCCAGGGTTTTGCCCTTGGTTTGAAGAACTTTCCACTCCACTCCGAGTTCTTTCGCTAATTCATGGACTCTTTTCTTTGACATTCGTCAGGTGTCCTTTTTCAATATCTAGTGCGATGGTTCCAGTCTTCATGTAGCTGACTAATGGCACTTTCTGGTTTGTGCCGTTAGTCCGTCTATTTTCTGTTATCGCTGCAGGTAACGGTCAGCCGCCATCTGCACGGTGCGGGAAACGCCAATCGAAAGACCGGATTTAGATGCGACCTCTTCAGCAGCATCGGCAACCAAGTCACCAATAGTTCCGTATCCGGCATCGGCTAGGGCGTGGGCTGTTGCTTCTCCTACACCGTCAAGTTCAAGAAATAGATTGATCCGCTCAGTACGAGCGTTGTCATAGCTTGAGCCAGTACGGGCAGCTTCTTGGCGTGTCGGATCAGCACTAGAGTTTGCAAGAAAATCATCATGGTCGCTTGCCGGTGCAGCCGCCTTAGCGCCTCCGGGAGCGTTGATTCCTTTTGCCAGCATTTCTTGTGCGGCTTTAACCACGGCGCCAGCTTCTGTTTCGTCCATATTAAGAAGGCGTACGAAAGTTCGTGGGCTCATCTCGGAGACTTCGGTCACAGTTTTAATGCCTTCGTTTACGAGAATTTCTGCGCGCATCATGCCGACTCCAGGAATCGATGCGATGAGTTCCTTGGATCCAACAAGTTCCTGAGACAGGCGAGCCTCACTCTTAATGTCGAGGCGCCAGCCAGTGAGTTGGGCGGCAAGGCGAACATTTTGCCCGCGTTTACCGATCGCAAGGGACAACTGGTCGTCAGCGACGATAACTTCCATACTGTGGTTGTCGTCATCGACGATAACTTTTGTGACTACCGCAGGATGCAGTGCGTTACAAACAAAACGCGCTGGATCAGCATCCCAAGGTACAATATCAATTTTTTCTCCCGCAAGTTCCTGACGTACGGATTCAACGCGGGCGCCCTTCATGCCGACGCAAGCTCCGACAGGATCAACAGCGCTGTCGCGGGAATGAACTGCAATTTTTGTTCTGAAGCCTGGATCTCTCGCCGCACTTTCAATGGTGACAATGCCATCATAAACTTCGGTGACATTTTGTTCAAACAAGCGGATGACGAAGCCGGAATGAGCGCGGCTCATCACCACCTGAGGTCCACGGGAAGAGCGTTTTACTTCCAAAACGTAGCCCTGGATACGATCTTTGATTTTGTATTTTTCAGTGGGGATTTGCTCACGGTAAGGGATGATGGCTTCGGTACGTCCGAGGTCAACAACGATATCGCTTCGTTCAAATCTGCGAACTGTTCCAGAAAGAATTTCACCAACGCGGTCTTTAAATTCGTCATAAACTTGAAGACGCTCAGCGTCGCGTACTTTTTGAACAATAATCTGCTTTGCGGACTGGGCGGCAATTCGGCCAAATGCAGCCTTATCGAGTTTAACGCCGATGGAATCACCAATTTGAGCTTCGGGGTCAAGTTTTGCAGCCTCTGCTGTTGAAATCTCAACATCATTGTCTTGAACGCCCTCAACAACAGTACGGAATTGAAAGAGTTCAATTTCATCGGTATCCGCATTGTAATGAGCTTCAAGGTCCGCTGTAGGTCCATGGTTACGTCGAGCTGCGTGGATGACTGCTTGTTCTAAAGCGTCGATGATGACAGCCTTGTCGACGTTCTTTTCGCGGCTTACGGCAGTAATGACGGCCTTAAGCGCGCCTTCCATTTCATTTTGTTCTACGTTGCTCATCTTCCAATCCTTCCTCGTTTAAAAGTAACGGTTGTGAATTATTACGTCAGTGTTTCCTGGATCTTGTCCCAGTCTACGACCTTCGTTGCCTTCAAAATCAAATGCCAAGGGAACGTCCATGGGCCCTCAGCGGTTTTCATTGAGATAACGTCCCCATCGATGGCAACAATAGTGCCCACACCTTTGCGGCGGTTACTAAATTTCTCGGTGAGTTTTACATCGATCTTGCAGCCTTCTGATTGGACTGCCTTGAAATTATCCAGGGTACGAATTGGACGCTCAACGCCAGGGGAGCTTATTTCAAGATTAAATTCAATTGGCAGAATCTGATCAAGTTCAGGGCTTTCAACCAAGCGGTGAGATACTTCTGCGCATGTGTCCAGATCTATACCTTTGTCGTGATCAATATAAAGCCTAAGAGTCCTCGACTGAGCTTCCCATTCGGCGTCAAGACATGTGAACCCATCTTGCGACAGCATGGCTGTAACAATGTCGGCGATCTCATGAAGTTTTGCGCGTTCTAGAAACAAATCTAATTTCCGTTCGAGTCTTGCTTAGCTTCAGTTAACAAAACAAAAAAATAAAAAGTCCCACATCCGGCCCCGACAGACATCACATGGATGAAGTCAGGTGGAAGTGTCTGGAGCAGCAATTTTTTGCGATTAAAAAAGACGCAGAATAATGCCAGCTGTTTAAGCCAGACGGTTCAGGAAGCTCATGGCAAAAGCTTTGCCACAGACCCCCACCGGTCTCGAAAGATCGAGAGGTTGGGGTTTTAGCATGTCATTCCGGTAAAAAGCAATAGTTTCATGACATTAAATTCATGAAATTCCTGCCCGCTCAGAGATAGGCAATCCTTTGGTAGAATTACGTCGTAGGGACAAATTGGTTCAATGTGGAAGCGGCATGCCGCTGTGTGGGGGTAATCTATGGGATTTTTTGACTTCTTGATCTCCAAGGCCTCCAGTGGTGAAACAGCTTCCTCGGAACTTGAGAGCTATGCTCATCAGCGTTATCACGCCAGGTATGTTGTAAATAACCGAGATCTTTGTACAATTGAGCATCCTCGGCACGGCCAGTTCCGTGTGGTCGATCTTTCTCATCATGGGGCCTTTGTGGAGCCGGTGGCTGACGCCAGTTTTGAAGGTTCTAGTTTTCCAATGACAGTGAACATCAGTCTGTGTGGAACAGCAGTCCGTGTTGAAGTCTCCCAATGTCAACGCCGCCGGAACGGGTGGGGGATGGTTTTTAGGCATGTCCATGAGCAATCTATCAGAAATGTGGGAGCATTTATTGAGCCACTTCGCATGGGTAGCTCCGCGTTGGCGTTGGGAAGTGATCCCATGCGAGACGGTGTATTCAGCAAACTCCGCCGACGTTTTCATGGGGATGGCCCCTTCGAAGTCGTCTTTGAAAAAAATGAGGCTGGAGATCCTGTATTTGTCATGGCAACCATGCGTAATGGTCTAAGTGATGGCAGCGTCATATGGAATAAGGGAGCGGTGATCACTAAAAGATCGGCAGACACAGAAGGTGCAAGAATGCCTCGCACCGTGGAAGTAGACGAAGACCTTGTGTGGACATGCGCAGCCGCGTGTCTTGGGCTGAAGTTCCCAGAAGGCGCTACTTGTGCCAAGGTCCTCAATGATTGGCTCGCAATGCAAACCTCACCTATACCGCTTGCGAAATCGAGTTGAAATTTTTCTTTTAAACGTCAAAACCCCCTCTGTCCGTTGCCGGCGCAGAGGGGGTTTTGACGTTGGTTGATTACTTCTTGGGTACGCAGGCTTCACCGCTGACGCACAGAAGGTGATCGGCGTTACTGTTAGCCGCAGCTTTGTGCCACCAGATTGCAAAGTCTCGGATTGAATAAACAGGCGCGTAGTCCTTGTCGGATGGGCTATTGCGTGTCGCAACAATCAACTCACCCACTCGACCTTCACTAGCTGTGAGTGTATTGCCTGGTCGTAAAACCCTTACACCTTTGCTAACCATCGGCTGGAAGCTGTCTGGATTCAATTTAAAGCCACCAATCATTTCTGAATTGTTGATGGCTTCAATATTATTTCTATCCACTACGAGCTTAGAACCACGAATGATCGCATGTCCATTGATGATGGCATGGCCGTTGATAATGGCGTGACCATTGATGATGGCGTGACCATTCATTAACCAGTAGGCGCTCGGCTGTGACGATCCATTTACAAGTGTTTTGTCACTCTCATTAGCGAATCCAAAAACCTCTTGGAATGTCCATTCACCTTTTAGTGGTGCAAATCGTTTTGGGCTACCAAAGCGTCCGTAAGAACAATCCTCACGATTTCTGATCAGCCTAAGTACGCGGTCAAAAGGATTGAAATTAAGTGAACACTCACTTCCAGGGGCCAGCCAATCTGCTGGAAGATTAGACAAACTGGTCAAGTCAACAGCAACCAATGAATTCGTATCATTTGGCCTTTCCATCGAAAGACCGACAACTTCACCGTTTGCATTTACGACAGGTCCACCTGATAACCCAGCTTCCGCTAGATTTATGCTTGTGTCTATGGCCTGTAATTTGAACTTGATGAGTGGTCCAAAGTTGGACGTGTCATCTGTAGGCCACCCGTCCGGAGGTAGGTAACCGCGGCGGTGTGTGATTGTGCCTTTGCCAGAAACTGGATATCCAAACACATCTAGCGCGACGTTATAGCTCATGGCGCGTGCGATCGATAGACCAGTCAAATCTGACTCTGTCAAAATACCTTGATTAAGAATGTCTGCTTCACCGTCTTGAGTCAGTGCCAGGATTGCTAAGTCGCTCTCCATATTTGTAACCAGAAGTCTTGCTGCTTTTGAAACGAGTTTTCCACCGACCAAAAGGTCATAGGTTTCTCCATCATCAAAAACCATTTCGGCATGCTCTAGCATACTGTGAATTTGACCACGGTGAGACGAGCCATAGCTTAGCGGAAAAAGGTGAGCAGCCGTCAGAATAAACTTGGTGGTCACAGGCAGAGCTCTCAGCTGAGCAGCTGCGTCGGCGCCAAAAATCGGAACTACAAGATCTGAGTTTGCTACGAAAAAGCCAGTCCCCAGTGAGAAGTTTCCGGCTAACGTAATTTGGACGGTCGAGCGCATAACCCGGTGACGCTGGACTGCCGCCAGCGCGGGGTACGCCCCATCAACACTCTTTGACGGAAATCCCACGCTTGTTGCATGGATGGCAAGAGGGCTTGGTGCGGAATGAAAAAGAGGCTTTGGGTAATGCTGAGCGTTCATTTCGGGAAGGATCACCCAGAAGACACCATTTTGGTGAGCAAATGTTTGTCCTGCCACAGCAACGCTAACACTAAGTCCAATCGTTCCAGTCGGGGTATTCGGAGATATGTTTAAGTCTAGAACACAGCGAAAGCCACTCGCTGACTTCACAGCGTCGCAAGCAGCTCCACTCACGGTGGCATACTTTCCTTGAAGACTGCCATCAGCATTTTCAATCACAGCGTTTTCCGGGGTTTCTGCCCATGAACCGTGAATTGCAGTCGACAGCGTTCCGTTTGCAACGGGCTGCGCATAATATTGCTCAATTCTTAACTTGCGCCACTCACTTGATGGTCGCAAAACCGCAGGAACGCCGGGAGGATAAACAAACCGCTCGGAGATGTTGTTGGTCACCTGCCACATGACGGAGCTAATTAAACTCTGTTGTGCAACAGCACCTGTTGCCGGTGCAGACGACGTTAGACAAGCTGCAGCCAAAGCGACAGCCGACAAAAAACCTTCCCTGGAAAACATACGCGCGAATCTCATTCGGACAGATCCTTTATCCTTAGATGATCTAGGCGAAAACAAATCGTAAATCGTGCTCATTTGATGTTCTGGCTGTATTTATAGCCGCTTTAGAACCAGAAACGCAACAATTTAAGCAACCACGAGCATTTCTCTGCATTTCGCGGATTTTGTTCATTTTTTGTTCACATCCGGAGCTGCCAGGTATATACATAATCTGAAAATCCGGAGGTTAGCTTTAAAATCACCATGTCAACAGAGCGCGTCGATCAAGCATTGAAGGCAGTTCGGGAGTGTCACACCAAGGCACATTGGGACGATTTTATTGAAAAATTTGCGGATGTTCTAGCATCAACTGCGAATGCAAAGCTAGTGACAGAAGTCTTTAGGCGCCTCGAGGCTGACCCACAATCACTCTATTATAGCCCAGAAATATGGGGCGCTCTCCTGCAGGGGTCCATGGCCTGCTGGAATACAGAAACCGGCGCTCTGGTTGCAGAATTTTCAAAAAAGCTAACGTTACCGGTTGTCAGTATCCCTGCCGCGCAGGTTCTGCTTGAAGCGGGAAAACCAGCGATAAGCCGGGAATATGCTCAGAGGGCGCTTCGGCACACGGGATTGACAGATCTTGAGCGCATCCAACTCGAATTAATCGTTGCTTCAAGTTTTGCGGAGGAAGGCAAGACGGAGCATGCCGTTAGAGTTTTGAACAAAGTTGCCCCAATGGTTAGAACCGCAGAAATGTCTCAACGTGAGCGTGCTGACTTTGTTGTGCGTTTGGGACGACTGCATTATTTCATGGGTCGTTATCCACCGGCTGCGGTTGCCTTCGAAGAGGCATGCCCTCTACTACTTGAACTGCAGGATTGGGAGGGTGCCGCCCGGGCTCTTTTCAATGCAGGTGCGTGTATTCAAAATAGCGGACTTGATAGTAATGAAGGTGCGGTTGTAATGGTTGAACGCTGCCGCAAGCTTAGCGTCGAGCATAATCTTCCTGGCCCACTATCCCACTGCGAAGCTTTTTATGGTGTTGAGGCTTTTAACACCGGAAATTTCATGGCTGCTCGTGAGCATTTCCGACGAGCTATGACGGTCTTGCCTGCCAGTGATAAAAGCTTTAGACGCCTGCACATAATGTCATTTCTCAGTTTGACTTATTTTGCTTTGGGTCGATATTCCCTTGGAATTAAGTTTGGAAGACAGACTTTGGAACTAGCAGCTGAAGATGCCAGCGAACGGTTTAAGACTCGTTATAAGTCGCTTGAGGCTGAAATTCTTTGGGAGGAAGGAAAAATTCCCGAAAGTATGGACATTCTGAGAGGCGCTGCTCATCAGTTGTCTTTACATGGTGTTCGCAATCTAGAGGAAATTTCAACACTGACTCGTTATCAGGTTCAGCTGGCAATTCTCGGTGAGACTACTTCCGAAAAATTCAAGATTGATGAATCATTAAAACGCAATCAAGCCACCTGGCTAGAATATCTATATTCATGTGCATTGCTGAAATGTTCAATCGAGCACTACGACTCGAGTATTGCGGTTTTATCCGAATGTCTTGAGCGGGCAAAGTCCTGCGGGTCTTTGAATTATCATGCTTTGATTTTACTGGCGATGATCCGCTTACACTTACAAAAGCATGATCTGAAGAAAGTTCAGGACCTACTCCCCTCTCTTGAAGCTGCGGTCAGTCGACTAGGGGACACGCCCATCCGCGCGAAACTTCAGTTTGTCTACGCAGCTATTGCCTACCAGTCGGGGGACTTTGATCGGGCGATCAAGTCTTTGCATGCGGTGGATAAGATGGCGGCTGTTAGTTGGCCCGACCGATTTGCAGCTCAGGCCTGCTTGGCCACAGTGCGCGGAGAAAGTCCCAGGTTTCAGTACAAGTGGCAGGAACAGATCGTGGCTCGGTTTGTGAGAGGGTATTTTTCTCCGACCATCAAGATGGCCGACAATCGCTCTTTTATCGTGAGCGATCATTATGTCGTCTCCTTGGAGAAACACCCTGCCATGGCCGATCTGATTCACTACCTTTCGGAAAGAGTTCCTCATGGTGCTTCGCTTGCAGAAATACAATCTGACGTGTGGAAAGAGAGCACAAATGCTCAGGGTTGGCAGCAGAAAATCCGCAATGCGGTTATGCGGGTTCGCGATCACTTTCCTTACACCATTGGGCCGATTCTGATACATCATGAAAATCTTCGCTTCTTTGGTGAAGCTATAAGGGTCGTGCGAGATCATGACGATGCACTGCCAGTGGAAGATCAGGTGCGAATTCTTCTGCGTGAGGGTGCATTATCAAGTCAACAGATTGCCGATAAAATTGAAGTTTCCCTGGCAACTGCAAAGCGCATATTGAAGAAAATGTCGGACGAAAATATCGTTCAGCCAGAGAAGCAGGGACGCAATGTGGTTTATAGTAACGCGCGCCTTAATTGAGGATTGCAGGTTAGGCTAAAATGCACCCAGTCGTGGGCGCTCCAGGAACTCTAATAGGAACAATCGTTTCTGGAAATATTGCTGTCACTCGAGGCATGGTCGCCCAATGCTACCATTGAGGGTTAGCGCCCTATTTGTCCAAGTAAAATTCTGTGTTTCGATCCGTTAACTTGAGACTCCAAAGGAAGATTACTGATTGATAGCGGGTCTTGGCTCAATTTGATCAACGTTGCAAAACTGTTTTGCTCAATGACGTCTCTCTCTAGCGCTGGGTCATTCGACTTTATGTAGCTAGGGATGTACATAGTTTCATTTCCTGATGTCAGCAAAAAAAAGCCAGCCGTTCTTGAATATCGGCCAGCATATAATAAAAACGAAACTTCGTTCCTTGCGTTCTTTTCTGAAAATTTGAGTTTTTTCTTTTTCTCTCAGCGACATCTTTGTTTGCTGAGAGATGTCCGAGGCTTTTTTCGAACTTTCATTTTACCGTCCACCAGCAGTTCATTCGACCTTTGGGAGAGTTTGAATGTCAGGAAATTCCCCACACAATACCATTCCATATAGCCGAATTGAAAGATTGATTTTGTTAGTCAGAAATCAAAAAGTGATTCTCGATGACGATCTAGCAAATCTATATGAGGTCGAAACCCGTAGGATTTTCTCGAGATCCTGGGGATTAGTTCTTTCGTTTGAGATGCCAGATTGGCATCTCAAACGAAAGCTTGCATATCAGATACTTATACGACTGATTGCTTCGATGGACAGTTTAATGGAAACTCGATTTTTGTTTTCAGTTAATGGCCAGTCTCTAGTCGATTGTATCGTATCAAACAGGCAGTTTATCTCGTCCTCGTGAGCCGTACCAAAAATGGTGCACGTGCTCACCATGACATCAAGAATGATATAATTATATTTAGTATCGAATCCTTGAGATCCTTATGTTCTTTGAGGATTATAAAATTCTCGAAAACAAAAAGGTGGTTGATGAAGATTTTTCTGATCGTGATGTTGCCGTGATGGTCATCCAAGAGGCGGTAGATCTTTACAATAAAGAAAAGCATAGCCTGATTTAAGAGAGGGGTATCGCCTAGCAAGCTTGACTAGGCAGTAAAGTTAGACCCCCGCTGGATATCGATAATGATGATGCGGCTGTTTTGCTCATCAGCTTCATAGACAATTTCCCAGGAACGGCTTGTTACATGCCGGTGCCGCTTCGGAAGATGCGGCACCAAAGATTTTCCTATGCGCGGATTTTCTTGAATGAGTTTAATCGAGTGATCAATGCCATCAAGGTAGGTGATGGCAGCTTGCTCGCCATACTCCAACGCGATGTCCCAAGCGGTTTCATCATGGCGAGCTGATGCGCCTTTCGTCCAAAACACTGCTCTCTTGTTTTTCGGCATCGTCACTACGCTCCAACTTTTTCTTTAGCCGCTGCTTTCGCGAGACGGCTGTATCGGCTACCAAATCGTCTTCTGTGATCGATTTGGTGCTGAGCTGAGCAATCATGCCCAAGAGTTTGAAATACCGTTCTTGGGTGATAATTACTTTAATTGATTTTCCTCGATGCACAACCTGCAAGGCATCGTTCCCCTGGAGTTCGCCTAAAAGGTCATTGATCTCGCGCTTGAGTTCGGTAACGTTAAGAGTTTTTTTGAACATGGTCACCTCAGAATTAACAGACCCTTTAAAAGCACCTTTATTGTACTCTTTATCGGCACCTTTTTCAAAAACTTTAACACGTTATTATCTTTAATTAAATTAATGATATTTATAAGTTACTATCCGTAATGCGTTTCCAAGCAAAATCTTTGGCCAGGCTCTTGCCACGGTCTGATAAAAGATCGGTTTCTCTGGCCGATGACCCTCGCTAATCGCCATGTGATATTCTGAGTGAAGGCCAAAGAAATGGCCCGCGTTGGTACTCCAGAGAATAGGACAAAACTAGACTAGGGGCATATCCAAACTGCGAGTAAAAAGGGCATCAGATGTGACATCAATTTCAGTCAGTGACGGTGCCAAGATGCCCACGCGCATCACCTTGATGTCTGACGCGATCCTTACAAGAAAGAAGGTGCTCGAAGCGCCGACGGCTCGGCTGGTTTCTGTAGCTGCAACTGCCAATAGCCGACGTCCCACCAGCGACCGAGTTTAAATCCGACATCTTTGAACTGAGCTACTTGCTTAAAACCCAAACCTTCGTGGAGAGCTACGCTGGACGTGTTAGGAAGCGCGATTCCGCCGATAATGTTGACCGCGCCCTGATGACTCAGTCTTTTTAAGAGATTTTGATACAGGTTCTTTCCGATACCTTTTCCTTGAAAGTTTTGTCGAACATAGACCGTTGACTCTACCGACCAGGAATAAGCGCAGCGGCTTTTAAATGGCCCGGCGCACGTATAACCAAGGATTTGATTCTCTTGCTCCCAAACCAACCAGGGAAAGCTCTCCATATTTTGCTGAATTCTCTCGCGCATTTCATCAGACGAAGGCGGCGCAGTCTCAAATGATATGGCCGATTCAAGTACATAGGGTTTGTATATTTGCGCAATGGCAGCGGCATCGTCTAAAGTTGCCAGTCTGATATTTTTCATATGTGAAGCTCCACTATCCGCCATTTTATGACTTTGTCCGGCAAGGAATTTGACAATTTGGACAATGGTCCTATACTATGGATTCTCTTGGAAGCCTTTCTTTTGGAAGTCGAAATGTCGCGTTGGTTCTTTTCGATCTTATTTGTTCTAGGATTTGCGGGCTCGGCTCTGGCGAGTGGCTTGCCGCATTTTCAGACGTTGCAGCCTATCCAGGATTCCGCGGCATTTAGCAAAGCGAACGACCTTAACAAGTCGAACTTATGTCACGATCAACTCGATTCGGGAATCGGTTTTGTTGCCAAACCCGAGACGTTCATATCAATTCCACACCTTGTTTTACTGCCAACAAATTTTGAACGAGCTAAAGGATTGCCGCAAAAGGCCTATCTTTTCGTTTTTTCAGGTCAAAGCCCTCCCTGCGACCTCGGCTAGAATAACCCTTATAGATTTTATCGCTTAGCACGCCGTCCCCAATGATTTTGGGGCTTTTGGAGGAATTTATGTTTTCACTCAGAAATTTAAACGTCGTCCGTCTATTGATTGCCGCTATGCTTATCACCGGTACTATGGCTACAGTCCGCGGTGTAGGTGCTTCCACGAATGCCAATAAGCCACTTCGATTTCTTGTCGTCGCTCCTGGTAAGACTGGGGATTCCCATTGTCTTCAGCCTATAGACCCATGCTTGATACCGACAGCGGGGAAAACCGTAACGATAGCCGGTTACACCGCTACAGAAGTTCCCGGGCGGCCAGAGACCATTTCTTTAGCGTTCGAGAGTAATGAAGCGAATGAGTTAACGCGCCTGATGAACGCCCATGTCGGTGAACGCGTCGCGATAATCTTGGACGGCAAAGTCATTTTCGCGCCAGTGGTGAAAACCACGATGACCGATGGTCACAAATTTGAGATTTCCGCGTCTCCCACTGATGATATAGCGGGAGTCAAAGTGGCATTGGGAGTCTCAAGGCCATAAGGGCGTCAATTTAATCTCGTGTGTCGTGCCTTTTGGCACACGAGATTTTTCCAATCGGGGCTAGAAGCTTGAGTCTCGCTCCTAAAGTGCGTGACGCCAGTATGGACCCGGATATAAGGGGCTAGGTAAAATCAACGCCAATTCAACCCCTTCGCGGACATGATGCTGCTGTCCTGGATTTCTCAAATGCATCCTTAATTACGGCCCGATTTATAAAAATGCAAATATTGCATTTAATCTCCTTGAGTGCCGGCACAACATCCGCAACAACGGATCTCTTCTTGCAGTTAAACTGCCTCACGATAAATAAAGTGGAAAACTTTTAAATATCGGATCGCGATTGAATGGCCAACAGCACCTGTCTTCCGATGCCTGCCTATTCTATCTTTAAGCGTGTTTGAGTTTGTTGCGGAAAGAAGATGCTTTTTCAAGCTAAAATTTATGGCGAAGAACCGCGGTCGTCAGCTATGGACCAAATCCGGATGGGGCCGGTTATCACCTGAAATCGTTTGCCGAGAGGCTCACCAGTGTTAACATGATCCACGGAGCATCTGGGTTTGCCTGGTGCTGGCACTTCATCGCGCAAATCTGAGCACCGGCAAAGGGTCCTGTTTCCTGCTTGGGGCGCACAAAGTGATAGGGCATTCTTTCATTGATTGTCGCTTAATCACTAAAAAACTCAAACGCAAAAGCGAACTTCTGTTGCGCGCCTTTTTCGTGATGGGTCAATCAACCAAAATCCAAATCTCCGCCTTGATGCTGCCAGGGTCACTGGGATCCTCTACGTTGGAAACGCGTTGAATATGGCATCCGGGGTTAACCGGCTTGAGCTTTGATTGAGGCAACCAGGTTGTAAACGCCATCATAACCACAGCCTCAATATCTCTCCAATTTTCCGCGGTAAAAACCGCGTACTTCTGACCACTAACCATCCTGTGCTGATAACCTA
>CAMDGW010000015.1 GCA_945897695.1 Pseudobacteriovorax antillogorgiicola
AACTGAGAGAGGGTAGTATGTTGGCTGCGGTTCGGGACGTTGCAGAAGGTGGAGCCGGTGTCGCAGTCACTAAAATGATAATGAAAAATTTGGCCATAGGCGTAAGTGCCGAGATCATGGCAGATGGCGCCACTGAGTTCTTCGCAGAAGGTGGATCGCGGTATTTGATTCAGCTTAAAGATGGATTTGAAAGTCAGGCCCGAGACGTCGCATCAAAACATGGCCTATTGCTAACCCGGTTTGCAAAAACAGTGGCCTCTTCAAGCTCTACCTTAAAGTCTTATTTTGGTGTGATTGCGACGCAGGAAGTATTGAACTCATATAATTCCTTTCAGTCGCTAGGGGGGAATTCTTGATGTGGATAGATGTGGCAGGCGAAAAATTGCGAGAAGAATGTGGGGTTGCCGGTGTTTTTGGAGTTGAGGATGCTAGTAAGCTTCTTTACCTCGCTCTTTTTGCGCTGCAGCACCGAGGGCAAGAGGCAGCTGGGATGGTTACTTTCGAGCAACCAGTAGATGATCCAAGTAAAATCAAACTTCACGTGCAAAAAGTTTTTGGTTTGGTGGCTGATGGATTTGATCCGGCTGTGATTGAGCGCCTAAAGGGCAACTATGGAGTGGGCCATGTAAGGTACTCGACTCAAGGCGGCTCACTTCTGGAAAATGTTCAGCCGTTTCAGTTTAAAACTATCTTGGGTGCAGTGGCGATTGCACATAATGGAAATTTGACCAATGCGCGGGAGATCAGAAAAAATCTTGAATCCAGCGGTTCTGTATTTCAAAGTACGTCGGATACAGAAGTTTTTGTGCATTTGATTGCACGTAGTCCGTCGTCATCTATGCGAGAGCGCATTGGCGACGCTCTTAGGCAGGTGAGGGGAGCTTATTCTCTAGCGATTATCACCCCCGATGCCATGTATGCAGCAAGAGATCCTCGCGGGTTAAGACCACTGGTTCTTGGTCGTTTAGGCCAAGGGCATGTCGTTGTCAGTGAAACCTGTGCCTTGGACTTAATGGGGGCTGAGTTTGTCCGCGATGTGAATCCAGGTGAGGTGGTTGAAATTCGCTCTAACCAAGTCAATTCTTGGTATCCACAAGAAAAAAAGGCTCTAGCATTTTGTAGTTTTGAGCCTATTTATTTTGCCAGGCCAGATAGCTTACTTTACGGCGAGTCGATCTATGTTCGTCGCCGTCGAATCGGTGAGGTCTTGGCAGATGAGTGTCCGGCTGATGGTGATGTTGTGATACCCATACCAGATAGTGGCGTGGCGATGGCTGAAGGCTTTGCTAAAGCCTCAGGAATTCCTATGGCGATGGGTCTTGTGAGGAATCACTATATTGGCCGGACTTTTATTCAGCCCAGTCAGTCTCAAAGAGATTTTGGTGTGCGTCTTAAGCTCAATCCCGTACGCAGCGTACTAGAGGGTAAGCGGGTCGTGGTGGTGGATGACTCGCTTGTGAGGGGGACGACCGCTGCGCGTATTTTGCAACTTTTAAAAGATGCCGGAGCTAGAGAAATACATTTTCGTGTAGGAGCACCTCCGATCACGCATAGTTGCTATTATGGAGTGGATACTCCTAACCGCAAGAACCTGATGGCTGCACAAAACACGATCGACCAGATCAGAAATTCTCTAGAGGCAGATAGTCTTGGCTTTATTTCGGCTGACGGACTTCGTAAAGCTCTGGAGGAAAGTGACGGAAAGTCGTATTGTATGGCCTGTTTCACGGGTGATTATCCAGAAGATATTGGTACTTCCGTGATCGAAAAACAGCCAACCGATGGGGCAGGACCTGGGTTATTTTCCAGAAAAGTTGTCCCACCCGAATTAAAATAAAGGTTTACCATGCGTAAAGATGGACGAACGTCGCACCAAATGAGACCGGTTCGAATCACACCGGATTTTACTAAAAACGCAACGTCAAGCGTACTTGTGGAGTTTGGTGATACCAAAGTCTTATGTACGGTTTTTGCAGAAGATGGCGTTCCAGGGTTTCTAAGACATGCAAATCCACCACAAGGATGGCTTACGGCTGAGTATTCGATGCTCCCCGGGGCGACGTTGTCCCGGTCCAAGCGCGAACGTCAAAGTGTGGGGGGCAGAACTCAAGAAATCCAGCGCTTAATTGGACGATCTTTGCGCGGAGTCATTGATCTAAATGCTTGCCAGGATGTCACATTTACAATTGACTGTGATGTGTTGCAGGCTGACGGTGGGACAAGAACGGCATCTATTACAGGTGCCTATGTTGCATTAAAGATGGCGTGCGACCGCCTCATGCGCCAAGGAAAGCTTAAGAGAAATCCGATTATCGACGGCGTTGCTGCCGTCTCTATTGGCATATCTTCAGGAGAGCTTCTATGTGATCTCAACTATGTTGAAGATAGTAGCGCCGAACTGGATATGAACGTTGTCATCACGCATAGCGGAAAATTTCTAGAGATTCAGGGGACCGCCGAGAAGGGGTCATTTACCAAAGATCAAGTGATGGCCATTATGGACTTGGCCGAAGAATCTTTGGCACCAGTATTCACAGCCCAGTCTCAGGCTGCGGATGGTCAGATCGGTGAAGCTTAGGTTTTAGTTGCTGTGGCCTGAAAGTGATTGTATCCCGCCAAAATAGATCCAGGCGAAAACGATCACCCCAGCAACAAGACTTCCGATAAGTACCTTACGCATGCGTCTGCTCATGGTCGTTTCTCCCATCATGCGACGAAGCTCTTCTGTAGCTAATGGGGTATCAACTTTTTTGGCGCTTAGTCCTGTTTTCGGAGTCATAGAAAAATCTGATGGAGCCGCCCCTTGAATTAGTTCGTCGGCTTTTGCGGGCCTGTCTTGCCGTTCAGAGCCCGCGCTATTTGCTGGAGAATTATCGACTCGTGTTGACTCGCCGCCTTGATGGGTAAGTACTGTCTTGGTAAATTGTCTTGCCGATGGCGCAGCGCCTGGAAAATGAACGTCAATGGCTTGATGTAGCTCCACCAAAACCCTTGCAATAACGGTTTGCTCATCGGTTGGCTGAAATTCAAGAATACGACTCATGGGTTGTCGACCTTAAAATTAAAAGGTGCCCGAATATGACCGGGACACCTTTTGATTTTATCACTACTTAGTCGTATTTGCTCGAGACTAGCAAAATTTATTCCACCGCCTCAAGGGCCCCATGGCATTTTTTATACTTTTTTCCCGATCCACAAGGGCACGGGTCGTTTCGACCAACTTTGTCAGTGTTTCGACGTTGGGTTTGAGGGGTTTTTCGATCGGCGGGTTCAGGGTTGCGACTGCCATGATAGATCATGCCGTCTTCAGCTGGGGCGACTTGGGGTTGTTCTGCTGGAATTTGCGCGGGTTGCGGAGCGTCCGGGTGCTTAAAGGTCAAAGTTTCCTCGTCAGGTTCATCAGCTTCCATTTCCATGGAGCCACCGACTTGGGAGGCCTCTAAATGCAGCATAGCTTGCGATGTTTCATCGTATATGCGTGTCATCATCGCTTCAAATAGTCTAAAGGCTTCTTTTTTGTATTCCTGAAGAGGATCTCGTTGTCCGTAGCTTCTTAAGCTAACGCTATCTCGCAGATGATCCATACCAAGGAGGTTATTCTTCCAAGCCCTATCGATGATTTGTAGGAAGACGTAGCTTTCAAGACGACCTAGGTTTTGTGGACCCAGGTGTCGGAATTTCGCTTCATAAGAGCTCATCACTTGTTTATGAATTAAGTTGACCAGTTGATCTTCAGAAATACTGTCGCCTTTGATGTCCAGCAAATCAATCTTCGTGCCCAGATCAGACTTAATTTGATCGGTGATGCCCTCAAGATTAAATCCTCCGCCTTTTTCTAAGGCGGCGTGACTAGAGACAACACCATCAATCAGCTTTTTTGCGGTCTCAGGAATAAAATCTAACTGATGACCCTCTTTATTGTGTAGAGCCTCATTACGAAGGCCATAAATCACCTGGCGCTGCTGGTTCATGACGTCGTCATACTCAAGAAGATGCTTGCGGCTTGAAAAGTTCTGCTCTTCAACTCGCTTTTGAGCGCGCTCAATGGCCCGGGACACCATCGGAGAAATGATAGCCTCACCTTCTTGCATGCCAAGTCGCTGCATGATGGCGCCTAGTCGGTCGCTGGCAAAAATTCGCATGAGATCATCTTCAAGACTAAGGAAAAACTTTGACTCACCTTTGTCCCCTTGACGACCAGAACGTCCACGTAGCTGGTTATCAATACGCCGAGAATCGTGGCGCTCTGTGCCAATGACGTAAAGCCCGCCACCTTCTCTAGAGCCCGATCCGAGAATAATGTCGGTTCCACGACCAGCCATGTTGGTCGAGATAGTGACTCGCCCCGATAAGCCAGCTTCCTTAATAATATCCGCTTCCCGCGCATGATTTTTCGCATTTAAAATCTCGTGAGGGATATTGCGTTTTTTCAGCAAGGCTGCAAGAAGCTCACTTTTTTCTACGGATACAGTTCCGACGAGAACCGGTTGCCCACGTTTTTGTGCTTTTTCAATTTCATCGGCGATGACGTTAAACTTCTCGCGCGCCGTTCTGTAAACCTCGTCTTGGTGATCTTGACGGATCATGTTTTTGTTTGTCGGAATACAGACCACATCAAGATTATAAATTTTCTTGAATTCTACCGCCTCGGTGTCGGCAGTTCCCGTCATCCCAGCCAATTTTGAGTATAGGCGGAAATAATTTTGAAATGTAACGGTCGCCATCGTCTGTGTTTCATTTTGAACCGCAACGTGCTCTTTTGCTTCTAGGGCCCCGTGAAGCCCATCGCTATAGCGGCGTCCAGCCATCAACCGTCCTGTAAACTCATCGACAATGATAACCTTGCCATCACGAACTACGTAATCTACGTCTTTTTTGAAAATGACATGCGCTTTAAGGGCCTGCTGCACGTGGTGCAGATAATCAATATTCTTTGGGTCGTACAAGTTTTCGACTCGAAGTCTTTTTTCGAGTTTACTCATACCGTCTTCTGTAAGTGAGACCACGCGACTTTTCTCATCAACGATATAATCCACATCTTTGTGAAGACCGGGGATGGCAGTGTTAACTTTTACAAATAGCTCAAGATTACTTTCCGCAGGACCGCTAATAATGAGTGGTGTTCTTGCCTCATCAATTAGAATCGAGTCAACTTCATCAACGATAGCAAAATTATGCCCACGCTGTACGAAACGGGCCAGGTCTGTCTTCATGTTGTCGCGAAGGTAATCAAAACCAAATTCATTATTGGTCCCATATGTAATGTCAGCGGCATAACTTTGGCGGCGCTCACTATCGGTAAGCCCGTGCACAATCACTCCAGTCGTCATGCCAAGGAAGGCATACACCTTACCCATAGTCTCGGCGTCACGCTGAGCAAGGTAATCATTCACCGTTACGACGTGAACACCTTTGCCCGAGAGTGCATTGAGATATACCGGTGCAGTCGCGGTCAAGGTTTTCCCTTCACCCGTTTTCATTTCGGAGATTTTTCCTTCGTGTAAGACCACGCCGCCAATGAGCTGAACGTCATAGTGCCGTTCGCCGCGCACGCGAAGTGCTGCTTCACGAACGAGCGCAAACGCCTCGGGAATTAAGCTGTTCAAAGATGCGCCCTTAGCTAGGCGTTCCTTTAACTCCGAGGTTTTGATTGGGAAATCGCTATCAGCAAGTGATTTCATACCTGTCTCAAGTGCATTCACCTGAGCAATCAGTGCGCGAATGCGTCTGATCTCACGGTCATTTTTTGTTCCGAACAGTTTTCTTGCAAAAGTAAGCATGAGCGATGACCTCGTACAAAAGGCTGAGTCGGGCTTTGAGCCATGTCAGCAGGGTCATCTATTATATATTTTTTTTAGTGAGCTGCTATTGCTAAGTCGTCGATATTTAGAATGAATTTCTTAGGATCGATAACCTTACCGTTGATGGCAACCTCGTAATGGAGGTGTGGCCCAGTGGATCGCCCCGATTGTCCCACCGTGGCGATTTGGTCCCCGCGGCGAATAACCTGACCGGGACTGACTAGGTTTTGAGCATTGTGACCATATCCGCTGACGATGCCGTAGCCGTGGGCGACCATGACAAAGTTACCGAAACCATTACGTTTTCCTGAGAAAATCACCACACCGTCTGCTGGCGTGTAGATGGGAGTACCAACGGGTGCAGCAACATCAAGTCCTTTGTGAATCGTTGGCTCTCCCGTAAAAGGGCTTGAACGGGATCCAAAACTGCTTGTTATCCAGCCATCGACAGGTGCCATGGATGGGATCGAGGCTAAAAGTGTTTTCTGTTGCGACAACCGGCTGATGATCTGCTGAAGCTCGAGCACGCCTTTTTGGCTATTCAGGGTGATGGAGTCCAGTCTCGCAAAAACTGGTTTAAACACCAGGCGATCAAGATCTACATTCCCAGGAACAGACGATCGCTGCTCAATTTTCCCAGCTTCCATAGAGGCTGCCGAATTGTTGTTGGTATTTGCGATTGAAGAGAGGCCGGTTCGCTTTGTTAGCGATTGTGTCTGGATATTTGTAATCTCTGCCAGCTTAGCAGAGTATTCTTTCACTTTGCGTAGAGAAGACCTTACTTCGTCTAGGCTTGACATGAGAATCCGAGCTTCTCCCTTAAGGGCGCGGTCGTCTTGAATGGCCTGAAGATAAGATGAGCGCAAGCTACGCATATGGATATAATCTGCAAGTCCATACCCAAAAAGAATCAGCCCGATGCCAGCTAGCGTCTTAAGGATTGTCGTTGTTCGATACGAAACAGTATAGCGCTTCGATCCTGATTTACTGTCTGGAATTATGACAATGGTGTAGCGTCGCACTGTTTATACCTCATGAAACTATTCATGTTCCGATGAGGTGTGTTCGGCACGGGGTGAAGAAACTTAACTGGGCAAATTATTTAGCCCTAACTAGGCAAACAATGACGGAGATGTTGTCGTCTCCACCGCGCTGATTGGCCTCGGCAATCAAGTGGTCTACGGCTAATACACCGTATTTCTGGCAACAATTTGCGATGACTTCCTCGGGCACTCTACCATGAAGCCCATCACTGCACATGATAAGCATGTCGCCTTCTTCGACGTCCAACACGTACGTGTCGACGTCTTCTTGTTCCTGATAACCAACGCTTCGAGTAATCACATTTCTAAGGTGATGATTCTCAGCCTCTTCTTTCGTGATGATGCCGGCACGAATTTGCTCGCTAACAAGACTATGATCAGTGGTTACTTGATAGATATATCCGCAGCGAATCAAATAGAGGCGACTATCACCAACGTGAGCGCATGCAACGGAACGACCCAGTGTTCGAATGGCCGTAGCCGTTGTCCCCATTCCCTTAAGGGTGGGTTCTTCTAGGGCGCGTTCATAAATTTTCATGGAGGCGTGATTGATAGCCTCTGCAATGATAGCTGCTGCTCCTGCTGAATTTTCAGTAACCACAACCGTTGTTTTTTGGGGGTTTGAATCGAGAAATGAGCGAATATTTTGCACGGCAAGACTGCTGGCAACTTCACCTCCAGCATGACCGCCCATGCCATCAGCGATAATATAGAGACCACGCTTATTGTCACAAAGGTACGAGTCTTGATTGGTTGAACGAACGCGACCAATATGCGTATTACCGCTGCCTGTGATTTCAAATTGCTGACTAGTCATTTCACTTCTCCGCAATCCCTTCAGTATATCACAAACTACATTCCAGAACTGCCAAGGTAACGACCGGCGAGCAGGATACAAAGGCAAGCTAGCGCGTGATTTATCTGCCCCGTTCTTACCAGTCCGTCGAGATCCTTTGGGTTAATGAGCTCAAGGGAGATTCTTTCATCGGCATCTGGAAAGTGCTTACGTTCCCTGGCTGGCACACAGCCCATAGCTACAAAGAAATGGCACCGATTTGTCATAATTGCCGGGTTTGGATTCATCGTCCCAAGCGGAAGAAATCTCTGGCTAACAAAGCCAGTCTCCTCCTCGAGTTCCCTGGCAGCGGCCATGGTGGGGTCTTTTTCATGGGGGTCAATGACGCCGCCAGGTGTTTCTAAAACATAGGACATGCTACCGACTCGTGGCTGTTTAATAAGAATGATCCGTCCGTCCGCGGTTACGGGCAGAACGTTAACCCAGTCGGGAGCTGCTAGACGAAAATAAGAATTAATTGTTCGAGTGTCCTCTAGTTGAAAGCTAACCTCTTCGACTTCAAAGGGCCTTGTCTTCAAAATAGATTTTTTTTCGGTAAGTTTCATATCTAGACCCATCTTTCTTTCATGTTCAATATCTCGGCCGCAACAGATGTCGCAGTCTTTGAAGAAGCCAGTCGAAAATTTTCTTTCCAATCAAAGTGAGCCTTCGGCCCAACGCTATTTGTTACGGCCACAATCCCAGTTAAAGTTTTGACCCAAGGTGACCATGCCCTTGCTACAGAATATAGCTCAAGTGTCTCAATTTTTGGGGTAATAGACTCATAATTTTCGGGCAAAAGTGAAATCGAACCACTGCCAGAAATTTCACATGCAGGTAACAAAAATGGAAGTCCAGTGGTGTCAATAGAGGGCTCTGACCCAGCTACAATATAGCTCTGGCCGTGTCGAACATCTGATGGATTAAAACGCACGACTTTTGCCTGATAGACGGCAACCTCATCAAAGGCACCTAAAATACCACCTGTGCAACAGAAGACGACGTCACGCCCAGCCACTACCTCGCGCAGTCTTGCGGCAAGGATGGCCGCCTGTGTGCTGCCAACTCCAACCACTAATTGGGTAGCATCAATTCCAAGCCTGCAAAGCTCCACCATAAGTTCATCGGTTTCAAATTTTGCAGCACTGGCGATAACAATGCGGCTCATGATTAAACCGTTACGAGACTACATATTACAACGGGCTTCTTGCGAAGTGACTGAAAGAGGTAGCGTCTTACCTCAACCCGCATGTGTTCTTCGATTTCATCAGACGACGTTTCACGCGAGGAAATTGCGTGTTTAAATCCCTTCATAGCCGCTTTTTTAATGGCTTGCTCAAACTGTTCCTCGTCGGATCCGTTAGGCGGAACTAGTCCCTGGACAGTGATTTTTGTCTCTCCAAGCATCTCAAGCTCTGCTAGATTGCAGCCGGCCGCCAGTACCACAAGTCCAAGTTCGCCGACGCGCAATCTTTCGCGCAGAATGTCGTACGGCAAAAGAGTCAAAGAGCCGCCATCGACAAACAGGTTGTCGATGTCTATTCGATCCGAGATCGTGACTTCTTTTGCGTCAACATCGATCACGTCACCGTTTTCAATGACGTAGCTTCTAGTTTTTTCAAGACCAAGTTCACCAGGGATCTTGGAGTTACTAGTTAGGTGGCTAAACGTACCATGAACAGGCACGAAATTTTTTGGTCGAAGTGCAGTTAAAAGCTGCTTTAGCTCTTCTCGATAGCCGTGACCACTTACATGAATAAGCTGTTCGTTTCGCACAGAAAAAATCTTTGCCCCTCTTCGCTCAAGAAGACTCATCATATACTGAACGATTCGTTCATTGCCCGGGATGGTCCTACTGCTAAAAATGACGAGATCTCCCGGACAAATTGTGAACTGTCGGTGCTCGCCATTGGCTAGTCGCATTAAAGCTGATCGCCACTCACCTTGACTGCCGGTTGCAATCACACAAAGCTTTGAGCGATCAATATTTAGAGCGACACTTGAGTCGATGATTAGGCCTGGCGTTGGTACAAAAAGACCGACCTCGCTAGCAATACGAAGGCAGTTGTCGAGGCCGCCGCCAAGAATCAGAGCTTTTCGTCCTGTGGCTTCGCAGGTGTCTAGTATCGTTTTTAAGCGCCAAAAATTACTACTAAAAGTCGTCACAACCACAGCGGCAGACCCTGCCTGCTCAAATGCTCTGCGCATTGGCTCAATCACACTAGATTCCGACGGGCAAAAGCCAGGGATGTGGGCGTTGGTGCTATCTGCAAGAAGCACATGAATGCCTTCGTTACCAAGCTTTTCAAGGTGTTTAATATTTACTGGCTGTTCGATTACAGGCGTAAAATCAAATTTGAAATCTCCAGTATGAAATATATTGAATGACTCACTTCGGATCATCAGTCCGCAAGCATTCGGGATGCTGTGGTTGAAGGGAACGAATTCCACCGAGAAATCTTCGCACTCAACCCGGTCGCCAGGCATCACTCGGTGAATTGGATATCGAGTCGCGATGCCGCGTCGTTGAAGTTTGGAGTCGATCAGTGCGGCCGTCCACGGCGTTGTATAAACTGGGCCGGGCCATCGTTCGAGCATAAATGGCAATGCTCCAATATGATCCTCATGGCCGTGAGTGATAATGTAAGCATAGACGCCTCCAAACTGCTCAATCCACGGGGCCATATCCGGAAATAGAGACTCCACGCCCAATTTAGATGGGTCGGGAAAACTGATGCCAGAGTCGACCAGGTAGAGTCTATCATCGCAAATATATCCGGTCATGTTCATGCCGAATTCGCCGCAGCCACCAAAAGGAATAATTCTAATTGCGTTATTTTTAAAAAACGTGATCGGAGGATTTTGCATAGATGCTTTCTTTAAAACGAGCTTCAAGACCAAACAGTAGACTATCCTTTGTCCCGAGAGAACTCAAACGGATAGCGCACTTCTACGCTTCCACCGCGTGGTTTTGGGAATTTCCAGTTTGCAATTTTGTCGTGAACACAACGCACAAGTTCATCATCTTTAATCGAAGTCTGAAGTAGATCAATACTTGAAATTTGACCTTGAGAATTAATCTGCCAACGCCATTCCATAGATCCCTTAACAGCCTGATTTCTTCGAAGAGCTAGCTCATAACAGAGCCTTAGCTGATATCGACCAGCTGTGATCGTCTTTTCAACAAGTCCTGGCTCTAGGTGACCGGCCAAGGGTTCATTTATTCTTGGCTCATCCTTAACAGGAGCCCCCCATGTAGACCCCTTCAAAACGGCAACTGTCGGCTCAAGGTTTGCCTGGGCAACATCAGGTGAAAGCCACACAAATCCAGCTTGAGTCAGAGGTGCTCCAGCAGGGGGCGCGCAGCAATCAATCGGCCCAAAGCGAAGCCTGTCTTCGCCAAAAAGATCAATTTGTAAGAGTGCAGCCATCGCAGCGGAGGACTTCGCTAGGGTGTCCTGCATTTTGTCGTCGCTTTCAATTCCAAGATATCCTTGAGCAATTTTTTCGAAAGCTTCATTGGTAGGTTTTTCTTCTTTGGCCTCTTTCTTAAGTCCCATATCATTTTCAAATGCTTGGGCCACAGTCACACGCTTTTTGAAAATCTCTTGTGATGCGGAAGAGTAGACTGAGATCTTATCGAGAATACGAAGAATTTTCCCGTCGATTGACTCTCCAGCTACGGTGGGAATGCTCAGAGAACCCTGTTTGGGTTTTGCTTCTCTAAGCTCGTTTTCTTGCTTGAGCTCAGCAGTACGAATTGTCTTCTTTTGGTCCTCGAAAAGACCTTTGTAGTCGTCCGAAATTGTTGGGAACAAAAGCGGTTTGTCTGCCTTTGGTTCGCCAAATCCAATCGTGCTTGCAAACTCGGAATAGTAGTCCCAGACGTTATGAACGTAGTTAAAACGATCAAGTGAAAACTGAATGACATTGGGAGCTTCCGCAAGATGTTTTTGTCCAATAAATGGCAATAAGCTTTGGTCTGGCAACTCGGCAATTCCTTGGTACGTGTCGTTATCTCTGGACATGAGTGTGGACCGCGCGCTTAGGGCAATCACAGCCGCCGCCGCCCCTGCAACAGCCAGCGACGTCCACTCGGAAGGGCGTTCTGCTAACAAAGAAAATGGCGAAGCTCCATATCCGCGTGCTGGCTGAAGCCTTCCACTTGCAGGTTTGTGCAGTGGGCCAACGCGGATGGCGACCGACATGTCTTCTAGACGAAGGCTTGCGGAGGTTCCGGGTATGATTTCAAAAATTTTACGTGTTGGTTTCAGAGATCTCAGAATATAAGAGCCTCGGCCTGTAGAAATGACTCCCTCCCACGGTATATTGGGATTGAGAATCAAGCCTGATTTGGTCTTTCGGATAATCTCTAGCTTATCCCAGCGCGGCCAGACAACGGATTTGATATCAGAGAAAAATCCTTTACCAGCCGTGACGCCGCGAACCCGTGAAATCTTCTTCTTGAACGAGCCAAGCTCCGCACCGCCCCAGTAAACGGCGACATGAAGATAGTTTTTTTGGTTTTTACCGGAACTCATAGCGTCTTTGCTCCAAGCGTCTTATCGCACAATTCGCGTTTCAAATCCGTATTTGGAAAAACCTGCAGCCGCTAAGGCGTATATCACTGGACGAATGTGGTGGAATGTTAGCCGTTGATCGACCGACAGTGCCACAAGACTGTCGTCGGCTGTAATTTGGCCCTTTAATACAGTCCCCTCTACGAGGTGCCGGGCTGTTTTTTTGAGGAACTCATTAAATGGGAGAACTTGATCCTTGGAGGGGCCTGCTAAGGGCCAAGAAAATGTCTCACCATTTATTGACGATATGACTAGTTTATCTTGCTGCGGCCCAATACTTAGCCAAAGATCGTAGTTGTTCGACGGCTCGCTATTGTGCTCAAGCGGCTGCGCAACGCCGTACAGCCGTGTGGCAGTTTCAAATCCGGTGTAAATAGTTAGAACTGCCACGGCCATGAACGGAATGAAAAGGGCTGAAATTCCAAATGAGCGATCTTCTTCTAGTCTTTCTTTTTGGCGAAAGAGGGCCAATCGCGCCTTGGGAAGCTTGCTTGTGCTCATAAAATACCTCCACCAACCACGACATGACTAAATTTCTTAGATGCCCGGAGGCTTTCGGCCACACCTGCGAGTACGGCGACTGGCACCGCGGGGTCTGGCACGATGATGACTAAGCTGTCATTTCGGATAGCTTTTTTTCGCATTCGGTCATCTGACCATTCACTCACTTGCCGAAGTAAGGCCTCCACCTGTGGTGAGCCAGCTATATGGGGGACTAAAAACTTGTTTCGAATGTCTTCGCGCTGACTGGTAAAGGCGGCAAAGTCACCAAAAATTAATTCATTTGTCGTTACACCGATAACCAGCGTGTTTGGACTTAATGTGCTACCTGCGCGCTCTCGATACGAGTGTAGTCCTCTGTCTTCAATGGGTGCTTCAGCTAGAGGAATATCGAGCGGAATGATTCCGTATGACGCACCGATCGATATGACGCGTGTTGCATATGTTAAAAACAGCAGCAACCCGCAGACTGCCAGAATCAGAAGAGCAGATTCATTTAATACCGACTCAGATAATCTCTTCTTTGTCCTTAATATCTTGGACGGTAGCGTCTGTGTGGCCTGCATCCGAAGGTGCTCCTTGGGGGTTAGCGTGTTGTTGAACGTGTGTTGTCGTCTCAGCCATTTGTGCAAGTGGCATGGAGTCCGCCATTGCTACAGGCATGACTCCAGCTATTTCAGCGGGAACCAGTAGATTACTCAAGACGGTCACACCATAGTGCATCTTCTCGGTAAGACGGATCGCCATGCCTTTTACAAAATAGAAGCCGACGAGAATTAACATGCTGAGGAGAACGCCAAAAGCGGCTGGATTTAATGACTTTGCGATCTCGTTGCCTAAACTAGCCTGCTTCTGGGCGGTGTCGAGAACGCTGACGGCATGAAATGTATTCCAAAGGGAATCAATTGCGCCAAGGATCCCGGTAAGCATGATCAAAGTGGAAAGCGCCATGAGTCCACCAACCCGCGCCTCAATCCGGGGAAGGAAATCAATGGTTTCCTCTTCAATGGTTCCGCGAATTGTCGTGGGATCTGTTTCAGCTGCCTCAAGAGCGCGTCTTGCAATGCCAGGTAGTGAGGTGCTGCTCACACTTTTGCAAAAACTAAGGGCTCGACTGGTGTCTTCGCTAGAAAGTAATTTTTTTAAATTTGAAAGGAACTTGTTGAAATCGAGATGATAGACAAGTTGAAGCATAATAATGCGTTCAAAAATGATGGCTGTTGCTACGAAGCCCAAAAAAAGCATCAACGTCAGATAGCTATTACCACGTTGAAAACTCGCCGCAATCTCTCCAAACATCAGACCCCCCAAACCTCGGGATACCACCCGATTAATATTGCCTATTTTTATTGTAACTGGTGGGCTGAATAACGACAAAAACGGCGAAATTTGTAGAAGTCAAAAAAAGAATAATTTCTTCGGTAATTACGGCAATTAAGAATCAGAATCATCAGTTGGAAGAGATTTTTTTTGGGTACTAGTTTTTTGAGTGAGGCGTCCAGACTGCCAGGCTTTACCAAATGCACTCACCACATCTGGATCAAATAAGTCCTTTTCGCCCGTAAGCTTTTCGACTGCGTCACCTTCATCGAGAAAGCCACTATAGGAGCGGCCGCTTACCATCGCATCGAACACATCGGCAACGGCAACGATTCTCCCGAAAAAGGGAATGTCCTCTCCAACAAGGCCATCGGGATAGCCAGAGCCGTCCCACTTCTCATGATGATATTTAATGCCGGAGATGAATCTTTTGACATTAGGTAAGTGGGCGACGATGTTTGCTCCGATCACGGGGTGCTGTTTCATTTCTTCGTATTCATCGGGATTCAAGAGTGCTGCTTTTCGCAAGATGGCATCCGGGATTCCAATTTTTCCAATATCGTGGCACAGCGCGCTCATCAAAAGCAGCTTTTTAACCTCGCGGTCAAGACTCATTTCCTCCGCAATAGCCATGCAATAGCGGCTAACTCGTTCTGAGTGACCGTGAGTGTAGGTGTCCTTTGCCTCAAGTGTCGCAATCATGGCCTCGATCATTCCGACACTATAGCTGTCCAAATCTTGGCGCAGACAAAAAGAATCAATGGAAGGCGCTGCACGCTCAAGAAGAAAGCGGACTCCGGCTAGTAACTCAGGTGAGACACCAATCGGAATATTGTCAATTTCAAGATGAACGAGGCAGAGTAGCTCGCCGTGATGGGTTAGGGGCAATATAATCCGGTGTCTTGCAATCTGGGTGGTGCCTGAAATAGCTGGACTTAAAATAATTCCTTGTTTTCGTGAAATGACACTTTCAATAGCTCTTTTGGGAAAAAAGAACTTTGAAATCTTTCCCGCATGCCTTGTCGCCAGTGGAATTAGTTTGCGGCTAGATCTAGTCCAAAGAAAGATTACGGATCGAGATATTTCAGGGTTTATAGTGTGGATACCTTTGAGAACTGTTGCGCAGCATTCCTTCAGTCCGTCAGCCGATAATATGTTTGAGTGAGCTTCAAAAATTGTAGCGAGTAGATTTGCCGAAAGGGATTGAAATCCAAGTTCGAGGTCAGGACCAAGTCGCTTAGCTTGCGGTAGTGCCTCTTGTTCTTCGCCTTGCACAATGTCTAAGGGTCCACCGATCTCGTCAAAATCATTGCCTGAAGCGACGTGCTCAAGTTCAAATAATTCCGTGGCTAGATCAATCTGTGCTTCTGGCGTTAAAAAAACTATTTCAGTGTCACCGACTAGTATTTTGTCTCCGCTGTTGATAACGGAATTTGAGACCTTGTCACCGTTTAACCAGGTGCCGTTTCTACTTTGCAGGTCTTCTAAAATGTAAAGTTGATCCCTCTTTTTAATGCGAGCGTGATACCTGCTCACACGGTGATCATCGATAGGAATAACCGATCCGGCGTCGCGACCTATAGTCGCTGGCCACTGCACTATTGTCAGACGCCTGCCTGCCTGCGCCCCTCTTGTAATAATTGCTAAAGCCACATTTAACACTCTTATCTTATGATAGTTGTCAGCGAAGTTTTAAAAAGTACCAAAATCTGTCGCACCGATTTGGTATGTTGTTCGGGAGAAATTAAAAAAAATTAAGGGTGAGGTCTCGGGGTACTCAAGAAAATCGTCAGGACGCCGAAGCATTGCCTATAGATGAGACGGGTTTGCATGGAGGCAATATGCTTAGGGTTTTTATTGCTATCACTTTCATGGTGCTGACAACGGAGGCTTTTGCCAGTTTTCATACGGCAAAAGAAGGCTCCAAAGTTTTCATCCTTGAAGGCAAAGAAAAGCCCGCAAAGGTTGTCCCTGCTCAAAAAGCTAGTCAAGGACACGGCGTTATGATGCGGATGCCGAACTTGGATGAATCTTCTGTGGTATCAGTCCCATCTAGGGACATAGATTTACAAACGTCCCCCAAGCAAGCCTCTAAAATCAAAAAAATGAAATCAAAGGGTCAGGCCACAAAAAAAGCAGAGGTGACCACTCTGAGATTTTCAAAAGCCAAGATTAATGGAGCCCTGCGTTTGCCGCGTGTTAAATTCTCAAAAATTTCACCAACGGTTGATATCAGGGAAGAAATGCCAGAAATGGACTTCAATCCCAAGACCCTTTCAGATAGTGGCTTTTGACTTGGGTCATTTTATGAGACTCTGCTAGCAACAGGTCGGAGTCGCGCGTCCAGTGGAATTAGAGATTTCCTTATTTAGATCGATCAATAATCTTGCGCATCAAATTGATGCCTTAGATTCAATAATGCTTTTGATTAGCCAGGCCAACTTTTGGATCATGGTTGGGGGCGTCGTACTTGTTGTAGCATTAAGGACCAAAAACGAGCGGATGCTCCGCGTTTTCCTAGCATCTCTTATCGCCCTAGGTGTCACTGATCTCATTTCTTTTGAAATAGTTAAGCCTATTTTCGCCCGGGAACGTCCGTGCTGGCTTTTACCTGACGTCCTGCTCTTTAGCGGCCGTTGCGGAGGCAGCTACGGATTTACCTCAAATCATGCAGCTAACGCTTTTGCAGTTTGGACTATTGTTGCAAGATCATTTGGAATTCGCAGTATTCCTGCACAGCTTGTACTGACATTGGCTACAGCTGTTTCACTGAGTCGCGTATATCTTGGAGTTCATTTCGTGGCAGACATTATAGGCGGCGCCGTGCTTGGAGTTGCCGTAGCCTCGTCACTTTGGGTCCTTGGATTAAATAAAGTCACAGGACGCATCGGATCTGCGATTGGCGGCTATTTTAAAACCTAAAACGACAATTATAGTGGCGCACACCCATTGGGGTCTGACTTTAAACTTCGTCTTTAAAGTATTTTTCTCCTCGTTCTGCCATGTCAACGAGTGACTTTGCAGGTGTAAACCGAGGGCCATATTTCCCTTCAAGGACTCGCATGCGGTCGACAATATTTCTAAGTCCCTCGGAGTCCATGTACTTAAATGGACCTCCCCGGAATGGCGGAAAGCCAACTCCAAAGACACTGCCAATGTCTCCTTCATAGGGTGAGGGTATGACTTTGTCTTCAAGGCAAAGAATAGACTCATTGATGTAGCCTAGAACGCAGCGATCAATGATCTCTGCTTTGCTAAGGCTCTTTGATGGCGTGACTTTAATTAAAGTATAGATCTCCTCGTCCACGCCGCTTCGTTTGCCTTCAGCATAGCGGTAGAAACCTTTGCCATTTTTGCGCCCAAGTCGCCCGCTTTCGGCAATAGGCTTAAACTGTTCCGGGGTTTTAAATCTTTGAGGCCAGGCGTGCTCCATTGTTTTTAGAACATGCATACCTATATCAAGACCCACTTCGTCGATGAGTGTGATGGGTCCAACGGGCCAACCAAAGCTTGTCAGGGCGTCGTCAAGGTGATCGATCGCCACCCCTTCTCCGAGCATCATGGACGCTTCTGCCAAGTAAAAGGAAAGGGCGCGATTAACGTAAAATCCAGGGCTATCTTTTACGACGATAATGGTTTTACCCATCTGGTTTCCAAGCTCAACAATACGCGCCACAGCCCATGGGGCGGTTTTTTCGGCAACAACAACCTCAAGAAGCGGCATTTTCTCTACGGGAGAAAAAAAGTGCATTCCCACCACTCGCTCTGGACTAGTCGTCTTTTCGGCAATGTTTTTTAGGGGAAGAGCGGAGGTGTTCGACGCAAATATCCAGTCTTTCTGACAGCCTTTCTCCAGGCCGGCAAGAATTTTTTGTTTGAGTGCCAAATCTTCAAAGACAGATTCAATGACGACATCTAGTTGACCGAAGCCTGCGGGAGATAGCTGTGGTGAAATCTGTGCAAGCTTGCCGTCGGCTTGGAATGGTTTTAAGCGACGACGTTTTACTTTTTTGTAAATGAAGTCTCTTACGTTTTTCATCAGCCGGCCCAAGGCCTCTTTACTCGGATCACTGACGGATACGCGCACATTTCTATCTGCCAGCACAGTGGTAATTCCAGTTCCCATGAAACCGCCACCAATAACACCAACTGACGAAACCTGGAGGCCAGCAGGAAAGCGCTCCTTGCCGGAATCTTTATAAGGATGCTTTTTGACGGCGTTCGTTGCATGGAATAAATGGACCAGTGCGCGCGACTCACTGGTCTGCGTCAGTTCTCCAAAATATTTCGCCTCAAGAGCTAGTCCTTTTTCTAGGCTCATTTCAAACCCAGAGAACACGGCATCAAGTGCCTTATAGGATGCTGGATAAAAGCCCTTAGTTTTCTCCGTGACCGCTTCCTTGGCTTTAATGGCCATAATTCGTCGGCCCACAAGAGTGCCCTCAAGCGCCATCTGAGCCAGAGCCTTCTTTATGATGAGGCCAGGTGGTCTTTTGCCAAGAGCTAGCTTTTGGGCTTCCTGAAGAAGAATGTTCGGATGAACACAGGCGTCGACTAGGCCGAGTTTAAGAGCTTTTGCCCCATCAACTCTTTTGGCAGTTAGGATCATGTCCAGAGCTGCTGCGATCCCAATCAGTCGTGGCAGCCTCTGAGTTCCACCGGCTCCGGGAATAAATCCTAATTGGATTTCAGGAAGTCCTAGTTTTGTCTTGTCGTCACTGGTCGCAATACGCCAAGAACAAGCTAACGCAAGTTCCAGCCCGCCGCCAAGGCAAGCACCGTTAATGGCTGCTACGGTTGGTTTCCCAAGGTTTGCGATTTTTTGTAGAATCTCCTGCATGGATTTGGAGCCTTGTTCGGCGTCCATAGCTGATTTAAATTTAGCTATATCTTCGATGTCAGCGCCGGCAATAAACTGGTCTTTTTTCCCGCTGATAAACACGACCCCGGAAATCGACTTATCTTCTGCAATCTGACTCAAAACGCCATTGAGTTCACGGAGAACAGACTCTCCTAGGGTGTTGGCGTCTTTGTCTGTTCTTTCAAAGGTAACGACGCCGACATTGTTTTCTTTGGAGAGTTTAAAAAATTGATTCATCGGACAAGTACCTCAGTTAAATTCTTTCAAGAAGCATAGCTCCAGCCATGCCTCCCGCAGCGCAAATCGCAATAACACCCAAGTTTTTGTTGTGTCGCACAAGTGAGTTTGCCATGGTCATGGCTAGTCGTGCTCCAGTTGCTCCGAACGGATGTCCGATCGCAAGAGCTCCACCATTTATATTAAGTTTACTGTCGTCGATAGCCCCAATTGCCTTTGATAGCCCCAGGTATTTCTGGCAGTACTCGGCGGAGTCCATTGACTTTAAGCAGCTTAAAACCTGTGCGGCAAAGGCTTCATGAATTTCAAAAAGGTCAATATCTTTGATCTCCAAGCCGTTTCGACGAAGCAAATAAGGAATGGCTATCGCTGGACCGATGAGCAACTGATCATGTGGATCGACTCCCACAAAAACAACGTCACGAATCAGTGCTTTGATCTTAAGACCGGCACTCTTTGCAAAGGCCTCATCTGCAATAAGGCAAGCCGCCGCTCCGTCAGTCAGTGCCGACGCGTTTCCTGCGGTTATGGTGCCGTATTTTTTGTCAAATGCGGGACGGATTTTAGCAAGAGCTTCCACCGTCGTGTCTCCGCGGATGATGTTGTCGCGGTCAACACAGACCTGATATTTTGGCGGTGCCCAAACCGGAATGATCTCTTCGGCGAAGACGCCCGACTCTTGTGCAGCAGCCGCTTTCTGGTGAGATCTGACGGCAAATCGGTCTTGCTCCTCACGGGAGATATTATTTTTCTTGGCCATGATTTCGGAGTGCTCACCCATCGTGAGACCAGTAAGTGGCTCACTGACACTTGGGGGCTTTGGGACCCAAGCGCCTGCGGAAAATTCCCTGAGCATGGCGAGTCTTTGTGCTGGGGTTTTGGCCTTGTTAAGCTTGACTAAAAACCGACGAGCTTCCTTTGAATAAACAATAGGTGCATCACTTAGGCATTCAACTCCGCCCGCTATTATGGCTTGACCCTGGCCAGCCATGATCGTTCGTGCCGCGTCAGCAATGGTCTGCATAGAGCTCGTACAGGCTCGATTTAGGCTGTAGCCATGAATGTGCGATGGCAGGCCCAGGTTGATGATGGCGTCGCGGGCAACGTTTCCGTTCTTTGTTTGGGGAGCAACGACTCCGCAGGTAATTTCGTCCAGGTCATCTGGATTGATTCCAGATTTCTGAATAAGACCTGTGACAGTTCGACTGTAGAGCTCGAGGGTGTCGCACTCTTCATAAGAGCTAAAAGTTTTTACGAAGGCCGTTCTAGCTCCTTCAACTAACACCGGCTTTTTGTTTCCAGGTTTGCT
>CAMDGW010000016.1 GCA_945897695.1 Pseudobacteriovorax antillogorgiicola
ACGCCGTTGGAGACTCGATGCTTTATATTCAGCACAACATGGCAGATATCATGGTTTGCGGTGGAGTCGAGTCAGCTATGTCGCCAACCTCTATTGCTGGTTTTGCGGTGATGAAGGCACTGTCTACAAACAACGAAAATCCTGAAGAAGCAAGTCGTCCCTTTGACCTTAATCGCGACGGATTTGTCATGGGTGAGGGAGCCGGCATTTTGGTTTTGGAAGAACTGGAGCACGCCAAAAAGCGTGGCGCAAAAATTTATGCGGAAATTGTTGGCTATGGCATGTCAGGCGATGCCTATCACATTACATCACCTGCCCCCGAAGGCGAAGGTGCTCAGCGTTGCATGAAGATGGCTTTAAACATGGGACATATTCCGATGGGCGAAATGGACTATATCAATGCTCATGGTACGTCCACTAAGTTAAACGACTTCTACGAGACAAGAGCCATCAAAGGAGTTTTCGGGGATCAGGCCAAGGCCATTTCTATTTCATCAACTAAAGGCGTTACTGGGCATTGTCTTGGCGCTGCCGGTGGTATTGAAGCTGTCTTTACAGTCATGGCGCTAAAAGATCAGATTGCGCCTCCAACTGCTGGCTTAAAAACCCCAGATCCAGAATGCGATCTTGATTACACTCCCCATGAAGCACGCCGCCGCAACATTCGTTATGCCATGAGTAACTCATTTGGATTCGGTGGCACTAACGCGACCGTAGCTTTTAGACGCTGGGAAAAGTAATGACGTTGCGACCGGCTCTACTAGCCTCAGCGTTATCTCTGGCAACGCCTGGTAGGGCTGATGCTGCTCTTGGCGAGGTATGGAATTACGTCAGCCAATATCAGTTTGGAATCGACTACTCAAACTCCATGGACTACGTGGCACTCAGTTATTCCACCGCGGTATCGGGTGGTATTCCTTCGTCTTGTCAGGCGTTGACAGATGATCCCACTAAAAAACGATGCACCGTGGGAATGGTTGGGGGAAGCAGCAGCGGCTGGGGAGTCTTCCTTGAAAAAGCATTCAAGAAACAAGGACAATATTATCTTGATTGGGACGTGAGTGCCGGAGCGCGGTACCTTTCGGGACAGATTCCTGACAATGATATTTCCAAAGACGGTCTGCCACTTCGGTACGCTTCATTTTCCTTGGCCGCATTTGTGGTGAAACCTTATATTCAATTTGGGGTGACCCCGGAATTTTGGCCAGATATTCTGGTGTCAATGGGGCCAGCGCTTCAGGTTGCCGTAGGCAACGTAACCGTCAACGATAGTCCCAGAAATATCGTCGTGGGGACCTCCTCTCTGACAGGACCCATGAGTCTTCTGAATGGTTTTTTCGCGCTTGAAATTGTACTGAAAAGGTTTGGTGAGGGTGCTTTTAGCTTCATCGCGTCTCACGACTTTTCCGGGAATGGGGAAGGCTCAAAAATTCACCCCGACGAAATTGACGGGATGTCAGATTTTAGGGGGAGTTTTAAACGGGATGTCGGTGGGTTGGCCTATGGTTTTGGTCTAAAGCTTGTGACGCCCTGGCCCTAACTGCCTTTTGTTGCAGTAGTTTACAAGAATTTAAGGTCGCGCAAGGGCCGTGCTCTCCTGCCACCTAAAAGTGCGGCGCTCGGCAAAAATTGCTTTACATACAGGGACTTGCCTGTGCTATGGTACACTGGTCCAAGAGTCTTATGTCCGTTCCATTCCGCGAGGTCATGACGTATGTCACCAAAAGGAAGCGCCCCAGAGAAGTCTTCTGGAGCAAAACAAGAGTCAAAGCACGATAAACAGTGGCTGTTAAGCGTGTATCAGGAAATGTGCTACTACCGTCGTTTTGAAGAACGAGTTCTTCAAGCCTACACTCAGCAAAAGTTTGCTGGTTTTTGTCACGTACACATCGGTCAAGAAGCTCTTTGTGTTGGTGTACAGCGCGCTCTTCGTGATCATGATTATATGGTCACCGGCTACCGTTCCCACACTCAGGCCATTGCCAAAGGCATACCCGGTCGCCAGGTTTTCGCGGAGCTATTTGGTAGAGTCACTGGCTGCGCCAAAGGCAATGGCGGTTCCATGCACATGTTCAGCAAGGACAAGCGTTTCCTTGGTGGTCATGGGATTGTGGGTGGTCAGGTTCCTTTGGCAGCAGGCGTTGGCTTTGCCATCAATTATGAGAAAAAAGACGACATCGTCGTGTGCTACATCGGTGATGCGGCAACCAATCAGGGACAATTTCATGAAGCCCTGAACATGGCTGCAACTTGGAATTTACCGGTACTTACCATAATTGAAAATAATCGATATGGCATGGGTACGGATATCAAACGCACCACATCCATCGATCACCTATGGAAGCGTGCATTGGCCTATGACATGGATCATGGCCAGGTTGATGCAATGAACGTCATCAAGACCCATGAGTTTGTTTCGAACGTGGTTGCAAACATGCGCAAGACGAAGCGTCCGTATCTTCTAGATGCGATCTGCTACCGCTATAAGGGGCACTCTGTTTCTGACCCAGGACTTTACCGTACCAAGGAAGAGATGACTGATTGGATATCCAAAGATCCGATCAGTCAGCTTGGCGAATACCTGAAGAAAAACAAGATGGCATCTGATGAGGAACTTAAGGCGCTCGACACCAAGGGCAAGGAGATGGCAAAAGCCGACGAAGCTTGGGCCGACGAACAACCAATCCCTCCTGATGAACAGGCTTGGCAGAACGTTTACGCTGATTGACCCGCAGACGCTAGTGATCACAGATCAAAATCTGAAAGGATGATCTTTAAATGGCAATTTTGACTTACCGCGAAGCACTTGGTCGGGCCATGTCTGAAGAGATGGCTCGTGACCCGAAGATATTTTTGATGGGTGAAGAAGTCGCCCAGTATAACGGCGCCTATAAAGTTTCAAAGGGTCTTCTCGACAAATTTGGACCAGAACGCGTGATCGACTCTCCTATTTCCGAAGGCGGATTTGCTGGCCTTGGCGTCGGTGCTGCGATGGTTGGTCTGCGTCCTATCATTGAAATGATGACTTGGAACTTTGGCATCCAGGGATTTGATCAAATCATCAATCACGCTGCCAAGATGCTTTATATGTCAGCCGGACAGTTTTCGGTACCCATCGTGTTTCGTGGCCCAAACGGCGCAGCTCATATGTTGGCAGCTCAGCACTCCCAAACTGTTGAGGGCATGCTGCATCAAGTCCCAGGCCTGAAAGTCGTGACAAGCTCTTGTCCAGCGGATGGTTATGGACTTTTGAAAAGTGCTATTCGTGACAACAATCCCGTCATTTTCCTTGAAAGTGAAATGATGTACGCGATGAAGGGCGAAGTGCCTGATGAAGAGCATCTAATCCCGTTAGGTGTTGGTTCTATTAAGCGTGAAGGTCAGCATGTGACTCTCATCGCATGGACCAAGATGGTCTCTCGGGCCATGCAGTGTGCCGAGCAGCTTGCAGCTGAGGGCATTGAGTGTGAGGTGATTGACCCTCGATGTCTGCGGCCACTCGATGAAGAGCTGATCTTTAACTCCATTCGTAAAACACATCGTTGCGTGATCATCGAAGAGGCCTATCAGGCGGCTTCCGTGGGGTCTTACATTTCTGAGCAGATTCACAGAATCTGTTTTGATGATCTGGATGCACCAGTTCTACGTGTGACAAATGAATTCGTTCCGATGCCGTACGCAGAAAACCTCGAGCATCTTGTACTTCCAGAAATAGAGCGTATTATCCCAGCAATCAAGCAAGTGCTTTACATGGACTAATAAGGGGTCGTCTTAACGATCCAAGCCCTTCACCTTTAGTTTTTGATAGATAAGGATTTCCCATGGCGCAGTTAATCGTAATGCCTAAACTTTCAGACACGATGGAAGAGGGTGCAATTGCAAATTGGCTCAAGAAAGAGGGCGATGCCGTTGACGAAGGCGAAGACCTTGTTGAGATTGAGACCGACAAAGCAACCATGACGTTTTCGTCTGCGGCAGAGGGCGTCGTCTTAAAGCTAGTCTTAGCGCCACACAAGACAGCTCCCCTAGGTGCTCCTCTTTGCGTTATTGGTAAAAAAGGTGAAAGTTTTAATTTAGATGAATTGATTGCAAAAACAGGTGTTGGCAAGGCCTCTGATAAAAAGCCAGCTGCAGCAGCTCCAGCTCCAGCACCTAAAGCTTCTGTGGCGCCCGTAGTTATGAGTACGGCTGCGACCGGAAAAGCTTCGCCCCCTCCACTGGCTAACCATGGGCGCATTAAGGCTTCGCCACTTGCAAAGAAAATAGCTGCGGACAAAGGAATTGATCTAGCGACGGTTAATGGATCAGGCCCATCTGGCCGCGTCGTGGTCCGTGATCTTGAAAATGCTCCTTCAAGTGGCAGCCTTGTTGCCCGTGCCGTTCATACAGGTGAAGACCGAATTGTGCCAAACTCCATGATGCGTAAGACGATCGCTAAGCGTTTGTTGGCTGGCAAAAACGAAGCCCCTCATTTCTATCTCACGGTCTCTGCAGATATGTCGCGCATGAATGATTGGCGCGCACGCCTCAACAAAGACGCCGATAAGTCCGGCGTTAAAGTGAGTGTCAATGACCTTGTGGTTTTGGCAGTGGCTAAAGCATTGGCAAAACATCCTGAAATCAATGCTTCTTGGCAGGGTGAGTCCATCATTGAGTACGGCAACGTTCATGTTGCCATGGCGGTAGCACTACCTACGGGGCTGGTAACCCCAGTGATTCGTCACACCGACCAGATGAGTATTCGCGACATTGCAAAATCCTCCCGGGAACTTGCAGTACGGGCCAAGGAAGGTAAGCTTTCCAACGAAGATTATACTGGTGGTACATTCACTATTTCCAACCTCGGCATGTTTGGCGTCGAGGAGTTTACGGCGATCATCAACCCTCCTCAGGCAGCAATCCTTGCGGTCGGTGCGACAATCCCAACTCCAGCAGTCGATGCTAAGGGTCAAGTGGTTGTCCAACCACGAATGAAAATGACTATGAGCTGCGATCACCGCGTGATTGATGGCGCCATGGGCGCTCAGTTCCTACAAACATTGGTGGGTTACATCGAAGATCCGCTGAACATGCTCTAAGCGGCGAGAAGCGAGACATCTCGCCCCCAAAGCTCAATGTTAGCGGGGGGGCTGATGCGGCGTCCGTTCTTCGTGTTGCGCAAGTGATATGCCAATGCCCAGGGCCAAAGCTCCGAGGATAATGCTGAGGGCGATACCCACTGGGATGTGATACCAGTGCTCGATTCCAATTTTTATACCAATAAAGACCAGAATAAATGAAATGGCTTTATCCAAGTGTTTGAACATGTTCACCATGCTGGCTAGAACGAAGTAAAGATTTCGTAAGCCTAAAATTGCAAAAATGTTTGAGCTGTAAACGATAAATGGATCTTTGCTGACTGCCAGGACTGCAGGAATCGAGTCCACGGCAAAGATAACATCTGAAACTTCTACGAGGATCAACGCCAGAAATAAAGGGGTAGCCATGAGCCGTCCGTCTTTTTTGGTGAAAAATGAGTGTCCCCGGTAACTGTCATCAATGGGAATCAGCCTTTTGACAGCATTGGCAATCAATCCGTTGGAAGGGTCGCCTTCGTTGCCTTCTTCACCTTTGAATGTCTTTATACCTGCCCAGATCAGAATGACGGCAAAAACATAGGTCAGCCATTGAAAGCGTTCTAAGGCTGCGACCCCAACGCTAATGCAGATAGCGCGCATAATGAGCGCGCCCAGAACTCCCCAGAATAGAACACGATGCTGATATTTGGCGCCTATTTTAAAACTGCCAAAGATCAAGATGAAAACAAATAGGTTATCAATGGATAGGGATAGCTCAACAACATAGCCTGTGAGGAATGTCATGGCCGAATCGGCACCGAGCCTAGACCAAATCCAGGCGCAAAAACTTAGGGCTGTCAGCACATAAAATCCGCTCCAAAGAAATGCTTGCTTGGTCGTGGGAGCTTCATCTTTTTTGCGAAGAACAAATAAATCCAAAGCCAGTAATGCCAGCACTACCATCACAAATCCGGTAATCAGCTGGGGATGACTATGGTGTGCAATCTCAAGGGGAGTGTTGTTCATGAAGGTGTTCCAGGTTTCAGGTTTGGCATCAATTCTAACTCATGGTCGAAGCCCGGCGAAGCCGGTCAGCAATAGCCAACCATAGCCCCTCTTCAGACGGTGTCGTGGTGGCTATCATAACCTGACCAGAGGATCTATCAAGGGCTCTCATGGCTGCAAAGAGACCTTTGGCTGCCTCTGCAGGGTCACTAGAGCGGGACAAGGCGACGGTTGATGAGGGTTTTAGGCCCTTGGCAGCAAGTTGTTTTAGGGAGCCTTCTGGATCACCAGCCGTTACAAGCAAATCAAAAGACTTGGTCTGAAGGAGGGCGGGTGGATTGTCAATATCGGAGACCACATACATGGGTTTTTTCGGTGCATAATGACTGGCTAGCATGCCTGGTGATGCTTTTTCATGGATGGATGGTGCACGTTCAATTGGCACATTGACAGCTTGTTTGAGTTCATCGATGGCAATCTTTCCTGGACGAAGAAGCCAGACTTTGTTGTCATCGATGGCAACGACTGTACTTTCAACCCCTATGTCACAAGGGCCGCCATCTATAATGTAAGAAATCTTGTCTCCTAGTTCCTCCATCACATGCTGGGCCGTTGTTGGACTAATGCGGCCAAAACGATTTGCGCTGGGCGCAGCCAGGGGGACCCTACATTTTTCTAGAAGCTTCTGGGCAGTTGGGTGGGCTGGCATGCGGACCCCAACGCGATCCAGCCCGCTTGTGACAAGGTCAGAGATTTTTTCATGCTTGGGCACAATCATGGTCAGAGGGCCCGGCCAAAAGGTTTTTGCCAGTGATTCAAAAATTCCAACCATTCCAGGGCTCATGGCCTTGCCGTTGATGATTCCAGCAGCAGATAGGCTAGAGACTGACATGAGTGATGAAGCAACGTGCACAATCAGGGGATCAAACGAAGGGCGTTCTTTCGTGCTGAATATTTTGGTGACGGCGGATGCGTCGAAGGCATTTCCAGCTAGTCCATACACAGTTTCTGTTGGCAGCCCAACCACGTCTCCGCGGCAAATGGCTTCGACAGCAGAACTTAAGTCGTCAGCTGTTAGGATTTCAGCTTTGCTTGAGGTCATTGCTGCTGAGGCTCCGGTTCGGCCATGATGAGCTGATCGAGTTCAATGGTGAGTTCTTGGCTGCCCCAATCGACCTGTTCAACCATTCCCACGATGTCTCCAGGTGTATCGGCGCCGCCAAGACCATCCAAATCAAGGCGTGCTTTAATTGTGATTTTTGCAGGATGTTGCTCATCGACAGCAGCCATCATCCTCATGTTGTCCTTGGTAAGCTTGAACTCCAAAACCGTGCCGTTGGGATCACCTGAAATCGTGGTTACCATGGCACCCAATGGCATGGGCATCGGGGAGGCAGGGTCCCGCACAATCAAGTAAACGGTACGCATGCCCTGAGCCTGGCTTATAAGTTCAGGCTTGAGGACTACTTTGCCGGAGGCGATGATGTCTGACGTCTTGCCGAACATGAACGCTGTGCCGACTGCAGCTGCGATTACCAGGGTCATTGTGGCTAGTAGAACTAATTTCTGCTGCTGTCGCGCTTTAGCCATTGGTCTTGGCCTCCTGTGGGGTGTTTCCAGGATCTAGGAAAAAAACTGTGTGAGATTCTCAGAAATAGGAAACTGTGCGTTATGTAACTATAGGCTCCTACCAATATAGTCAACGGGTTAAAGGAATAGTTGAAATTGGCCTCGTCTATGCTTTAACATGGGTAACTAGGTCATAGTGGCCAAAGGTTTTTAATCATAGGAGCTATCTAAATGAAAAACATCATGAAAATCGTTCTCGTTGCTGCCGCATCTCTTTCAACCGCCGCTTTGGCAGAACACCATGAAAATTGCCAAGTTGGCGATCAAAAAGTTCACGTAAAAAACAAGAAAGAGTGTACAGCTCAAAAAGGTACTTGGATCAAGACTGCTAAGAAAGAAGAAAAGAAAGCTGACGCTGCTGCTCCAGCTGCTGCTCCAGCCGCTGCTCCAGCCGCTGCTCCAGCTGACGCTGCTGCACCTGCTCACAAGTGATTGATATCGCCTAAGGCGAGCGAACGCGGGAAGTTTTACTTCCCGCGTTTTTATTTTTGCTCTATTCGAAATATCTACCCCAATTTTTCTAGGGATTTTTGGGGTTTAGTGGTAAGCGGTTACGCTTGTCACAAGGTTTTTTATTAATGCGTACGTCATCGTCTATAAATCTAGGATTGCCTCTTGGGCTTGCGCCCATGGAGGGTGTTACTGATTTTGCGACTAGACTTTGGTTTCAGCTTATTGGTGGCGTTGATTTTACTTGGACGCCGTTTCTTCGGGTTACCGATACGTTTCCCGCGAAGTTTCCGGATTTATTTGCTCCGGAACTCTCAATTCTAAAAGGGCTTTTTCCTGCACCACTGGTGTTGCAGGTCATGGGCTCGAGGCCTGAAGACATCGTCCGAACTGCAGATGCCGCGGGGGACCGCATTGAGTTCATTGACTTGAACTGTGGTTGCCCATCTCCCACTGTGGTGGGAAGTCGCGCAGGCTCAAGTCTCTTACAAGAGGCAGAAGTGTTTGCCGGTTTCCTTGACTATATCGCCTCGCGACTGGGACCCGGTCGCCTTAGTGTTAAAATGCGGACAGGGTTTCATCAGGGGGAAGAGTTTCCTCGGCTTATCGCTGCCATCAAAGGGATCCCTCTGCGTCACCTGACCATTCATGGGCGCACAAGGCCCGATCGCTACACTGGAAAAGCCGATTGGAGCAAGGTTCATGCTGCTACGGAAAGTTGCCCATTTCCAATTATTGGCTCTGGCGACGTGTGTGACTTGAAATCTTTAACAATGCGCCAGGAAGTGTCGCCAAACGTTAAGGCCGTGATTATTGGGCGTGGTGCTTTGCGAAATCCATGGATCTTCACAGGCGCGACCCACGGACCCGTGGTTGCGGCTTTTGTCGCTTTTGTTTTGTTACAAGATCTTGCCTTGGAGTCAGAGGAGAGGCTTGTGGCGTGGTGCACGACTTTAAAACCAAACTCTTTTAGACTGATTGAAGAGGCGGAGTGGGGGCGGGTCATTGAGAGTCTCTTGATCAAGCTGCGAGGTAAGAGCTTCAAGACTTTAACGGATATTGAAGTGACTCCGAGGGCGTTGTCACGAGGCAAGATGCTTTGGAATTACTTGCGCTCAAGTTTACCGTCAGCATTCATGGAGCCTTCTTTGATGCGGGCATCGACCCTAGAAGGGTTCCTTAGGCAGATTGATGAAATTGCTCGACAGCTTCAACTGTCTCCCGCTAACCTACCAGTGATTTACAATCCAGAGCATGATTGGATGTACAGCGGAGCTGGAAGGAATGCTAAGTCTTAACAGACAGGCGTAATTTTTTAGGAGCAGGAATCTTTCATGGCAGAAATGGTTAACACCTCGGATACGGTTGCTAAACGTCCGCTTTCCTTTGAACTCACGCTTTGGCTCATCTACATTTTTTGCTTCATCCTTAAATCGACTTGGCGAGTGAGAGTGATGGGTATGGACCGGCGGCGTATGGCGACAAATTCTAGTCCCACGAAGAGCTTTCTCATTGCCAGTTTCCACGAAAACGCCATCGCTGGGATCTTGTGCCACTCCGATCAAAAAATTTGTACGATGGTGAGCCAGTCTAAAGACGGCGAAATCGTTGCTTTTGTTGGCAGTAAAATCGGTCTTACCTCGGTTCGAGGAAGTTCATCCCGCGGTGGTAAAGCGGTACGAGACAATATGATCGAAGTCGTAAAATCGGGGATGATCGGGGCCATTACTGTGGACGGACCGCGAGGGCCGCGACGCGTGCTGAAAAATGGCATTGCAGATATTTCACGCAAAACGGGCGCTCCCGTGGTGCCAACCACCTGCGTAGGAGATTCTGTCTGGGTTTTGGGTAAAACCTGGGATCAGACAAGAATTCCGAAACCATTTTCTCGGGTCATTGTTTACTACGGGGCTCCGATTACGGTCGCTCGCGATGGGACGGAAGATCAGTTCAAAGACTATCTGGCCAAAATAGGCGATGCCATGACCCGGGATGACGACCTTGTGCGCCTAAGGTTTGATGAGTTTTGGGCAACGGCGACACCGTAAAATTAATCTTTGAGCCAAGCAATCTTAAGATGTCGCTTTGTCGTAGGTCGAGCTAGACTATAAGTGCTTATTATCTAAGATAAATCAGAGCATTCCTGGTCCCTTTATATTGTTTGACAGAAAAGCCTCAGGTGAGTACATTGCTCGCCCAAGAGGTTCCAATACTTTTATTCAACATTTTCAGTGATTTGCGAGGGTTCTCCTGATGCTGCGGTTTGGCTTGTTTTCTCTGATGGCGATGTTGTTCCTTTCTAATTCTTTGTCTGCTGCTGACGCCAAGAAAATCAAAATTGGATTTTCCATGGACACGCTCAAAGAAGAACGCTGGCAGCGTGACCGCGATATGTTTGTTGCAAAAGCTAAAGAGATGGGGGCTGATGTTCTTGTGCAGGCAGCAAACGGTAATGCTTCTATGCAGATCAGCCAGGCTGAGAACCTCCTCACGCAGAATGTCGATGTCCTAGTGGTGGTGCCTGCCAATGCAGTGACCGCGGCAACCATCGTCGATAAAGCTCATAAAGCTGGCAAAAAAGTTTTATCCTACGACCGCTTGATCAAAAACGCCGATGTTGACTTGTACATTTCTTTTGACAACGAAGAAGTGGGACGCCTGCAGGCGAAGTACCTCACTGACCGGGCGCCTAAAGGCCAGTATGTTTTGATTGGGGGCTCACCAACAGATAACAACGCCAAGATGCTGCGTGATGGGCAGATGCAGGTGCTTAAGCCATTTGTGGACAAGGGCGACATCAAGATCATCGTCGATCAGTGGGCCAAAGATTGGCAGGCCAGTGAAGCTCTTAAGCACACAGAAAATGCACTCACTCGTACCAAAAATAATATCCAAGCCGTTGTTGTCTCTAACGACGGAACCGCTGGCGGCGTTATTGCAGCACTCAGTCAGCAAAAGCTTGCTGGCAAGGTGCTAGTTTCCGGTATGGATGCAGACCTTGCCGCGTGTCAGCGCGTCGCAGAGGGTACTCAGAGTATGACCGTTTATAAGCCAATCTCCGTAATCTCTCAAAAGGCTGCCGAACTTGCTGTGATCCTAGCAAAAAATGCGGCGTTGCCTGCAGACCTACGTAAAGTAAATAACGGCAAAAAAGACGTAAGTTCGGTTTTGTTAAAACCAATTCAAGTGGATAAGTCCAATCTTGACGCGACTATCATCAAAGATGGCTTTCACAAGAAGGCTGATGTTTATAAAAACGTTAAGGGAACTTGATGGCTGCCGCTTCGCAAACAGTTCTAGAACTTAGAGACATCGTTAAGGAGTTCCCCGGAGTCAGGGCCCTCGACGGCGTTCGCTTTGACGTCAGGCGTGGTGAAGTTCACGCTCTATGCGGTGAAAACGGTGCGGGTAAGTCCACTTTGATGAAGATCATTAGTGGGCTTTATCCGTTTGGTTCATACGGTGGCGACCTTCTCGTAGATGGTCAAGTCCGGAAGTTTGCTGGTATCAAGGAAAGTCAGGCGACTGGAGTGGCCATTGTGTTCCAGGAGCTAAGTCTTGTCCGGGAACTGTCTGTGGCCGAGAATATATTTCTTGGCCGCGAACCATCGCGGTTTGGCATTATCAGTTGGGACGATGTTTACCAAAAAACGGCGTCGCTGCTAAATGATCTTGGTTTTAACATCAGCCCGTCTGCACGTGTTGGTGATCTCGGCATTGGGCAGCAGCAGATGGTGGAAATCGCCAAGGCTCTGGCCTTGAACGCTCATATTCTCATTCTTGACGAACCAACATCAGCCCTTAGTGATACCGAGATTGAGGTGTTTCTTGGGATGGTCAGAACTCTCAAGCAGCGAGGCGTCGCTTGTGTTTTGATCACACACAAGCTTAACGAGGTGTTTGCCGTTTCGGACCGTATCACAGTCTTCCGGGATGGCAAGTCGGTTGTTAGCTACCTCGCCCGGGACGTGAATGAACATCGGGTGATTGCGGACATGGTTGGACGTGAGCTGACTGATCTTTACCCTCGCATCGACAAAGAGATCGGGGGACCAATTCTCGAAGTGCAGCATCTGACGGTTCCTCACCCAACAATTCCTGGTCGAGAACTTCTTCATGATGTTTCGTTCACCGTGCGCAAAGGAGAAATTCTGGGCATTGCGGGGCTCATGGGCTCTGGACGAACGGAAATCCTGATGTCAGTCTTTGGCGCCCTTCACGGTAAGCGCAAAGGCACCATAAAGCTTGAAGGTGAAACCTTAGATTTTGCCACTCCTCAGGAAGCAATTACACGAGGTCTAGCCCTCGTTAGTGAAGATCGTAAGCGCCTTGGCCTTGTGCTCGAGGATACTGTTTCGCGCAATATCTCACTACCAAGTCTGGGTAAATTGACCCGATTTGGTGTTCTTGATGACGACGGTGAGATGAAGATAGCCAAAGATTTCGTGCGTGATCTTCGCATCAAAACGCCAGGAATTCAGGCGCAGGTTAAAAATCTAAGTGGCGGGAATCAGCAGAAAGTCGTCCTTGCCAAGTGGATGCTAACCAAACCAAAGGTGCTATTCCTGGACGAGCCGACGCGAGGCATCGACGTCGGGGCTCGGGCAGAGATTTATAAGATTGTAGGAGAGATGGCTCGTGCAGGTGTTGCTGTGGTCATGGTCTCTTCGGAGCTTCCGGAAGTTCTTGGTTTAAGCGACCGCGTGCTTGTGATGTGTGGAGGTCGCGTGACGGGAGAGTTTAGTCGTGATGAAGCCACCCAGGAACAGATCATGGCGGCAGCGACCCGTTTCTCACACTGACCGATATTTGTTAAAGGCAAAATAACGATGGAACTAGTTACAAAGTTAAAACAATCTTGGCGCACCCTCACCATGGTCTTTGCGTTGATTCTTATTTGGATCATCTTCCAGTATGTGACCGATGGCGCTTTTCTTGAAAGCCGCAACCTCTCCAATCTCTTCCGTCAGATGACAGTAACTGGCGTTCTGGCGATGGGAATGGTGCTCATCATCGTTTCTGGTCATATCGATCTTTCGGTTGGAAGTGTGGTTTGCTTTCTTGGCGTGACTTTGGCCATGCTCATGCAAAAAGGCTACGCTCCGGTAGCTAGTTTACTTGCGACCTTAGGTGTAGGGCTATTGATCAGCCTGGTTCAGGGGTGGTTGACCGCTTATCAGAAGGTCCCTGCATTTATTGTGACTCTCGCTGGTATGATGATTTTCAGAGGGCTCAGCATGGGAGTCACTGCCGGTGTCACAATCCCTCTTGAAGATAGTTGGATCAAAGCATTTGGCTCGGCCTATGTTCCCGTCGCCATAGGCACTGGTATTGCTGCAGTTTCCGTTTTGTTTATGATTGTGACGCGGTTACGTCGTCGGGCCTCAGCCTTGCAACATGGTGTTGCCACCTCGTCAGGGCTGCTGACCTTTCTCGGGCTCTTGATACTTTCGGCTTTGATTGCTGGATTCACTTACACCATGAACAATTACGAGGGACTTCCCGTACCAGTGCTTGTCATGCTGGCACTGATGGTGATCTTCAATTTTATTGCCACAAAGACGGTGTTCGGTCGCCATGTCTACGCGGTTGGTGGCAGCGTCGAAGCTGCGCATCTTTCGGGCGTGAACGTTCGTAAGATTGTTTTGGGGAACTTTCTACTAATGGGCGTATTGACGACGGTGGCTGCGATGATTCTGACGGCCCGCGTTGAAAGCGCACAACCGGATGCAGGGCAGCTTTTGGAGCTGGATGCAGTGGCAAGCTGCGTGATCGGTGGAACAAGTTTGATGGGGGGCAAAGGCACGATTGCTGGCGCTCTCCTTGGTGCTTTAGTCATGGAAAGTCTAAATAACGGCATGTCTTTGGCAAATATGGAAGCCTTCTGGCAATACATTGTCAAAGGGCTGGTTTTAGTTGTGGCAGTCTGGCTGGATGTTGCAAGCCAGAAGGCTCGCTGAGGGAGGAACCTGTGAATTTTTTTGTTAGATTTAAAGGTCAGGCATGGATTGCTGGTTTGGCTGCATCCATAATCTCCGCTCCGCTATCTGCTGGCGTGGAACGTCGAGTGTTTACAGATCAAGCGAAGAACCAAACGATTAAGCTTGAGTGGATTACGGATGGCGTTTTGCATTTTGAATTTACGCAAGGTGTCGAACGAAAGAATAAAGATCCTATCTATCTGTCACCTTTAATTAAACCCCAGAACTTTTCTGGTCCTTCAAAATTCCAAGTAGGTTCTGATACGTTCACCACTTCAGAAATGACAGTCGTGTATCGTGACGGTTGCTTTACTGCGACCGATCTTGCTGCAAAGAAACAAATCGCACGGGTGTGCGCCGCTGATACGTCCCAAGCATGGAAGCGACTTGAACTACAGACGGCTGGTGTGCGCAATGCCTACGGCCTCGGTCAGGTCTTTGGTGCACCAGGAGATATGAGTTCTGACCGCAATGGCAAGGTGACTGCAACAAAGGGAGCTTTCGGCAATGGAATGCCTTCATATGCTGGTGGTGCTACCGGCGAGGCGCTTTTTCCAGTGGTCATGGCTATGGGCAGCGGAGAGGACGCCTGGGGTTTTGTCCTTGATAACCTTTACAAGCAAAATTGGGACTTAAGCCATTCAACCTGGCGCGTCAGTATGTTCGGTGATCAGATTCGTGGATTTATTCTAACTGGTGGCTCACCCAAGACGGTGCGCCAGCGTTTTATGGACCTTGCCGGTCGGGCGCCTGTTCCTCCAAGAAAGATGTTTGGTTTTTGGATGAGCGAATATGGTTATGACAATTGGGACGAGGTGCGCAGCCGGCTTAATGGACTAAGACACGACGGTTTTCCAGTTGACGGATTTTTCATGGATCTCCAATGGTTTGGTAATGTTGCTCCCGGGAGCGATCATACTCGGATGGGATCTTTACAGTTTGATGAAAGAAATTTTCCGGATGCGGCAGAGACCATTCAGAATTTTAAAAACAAGGATGACGTTGGCCTTGTGACAATTGAAGAATCTTATGTTGGTCGAGCCTTACCGGAGCATGATGATCTTGAGTCCAAAGGATTTTTGGCTCACGAGTGTGGCCATCCAACTTCAGCATCTTATTTGACAGGAGATGTGACAGGAAATTCCAGCGAATGGTGGGGTCGAGGAGGAATGATCGACTGGTCAAATCCCGAAGCAGGCCGATACTGGCACAACACCAAGCGCCAAACACTTGTGCGCATGGGAATCTTCGCGCACTGGTTAGATCTTGGTGAGCCAGAAATGTTCGATCCTGCCTCCTGTTATCACGGATCTGGTGAGCCAGGATTGGTTCACCATCAAGACATTCATAATATTTTTTCTTTGCAGTGGACTAAAAGTCTATGGGACGGATTTGCTGAAAACAAAGTGAATCATCGCCCATTTTCAATGCTGAGAAGTGGCAATATCGGTCTTCAGCGCTACGGTGCGGGCATGTGGTCTGGTGATATTGGAGGTAACCTTCAGTCACTGGCAGCCCACATAGCAAGTCACAATCAAGTGAGCTGGTCAGGTATTGATTACTACAGTTCTGATATTGGCGGTTTTCATCGTAATCGCGCTGACGGTAAGCCGCTGTCATTTGTCGAAACCCAGGAAAACTTCACACAGTGGTTTGCCAATGCCACTTGGTTTGATGTTCCGGTCAGAAGTCACGTCATGAATCTGGATAACAATCGGGACACAGCGCCAAACAAGATTGGCCATGTCGAGTCAAACCGCGCCAACTTGTTAACGAGATATAGCCTGACCCCATACTACTATTCACTGGCGCATATGGCTGCTGGACAAGGGGTGCCATTGATGGAGCCAATGGCCATGCATTTTCCCATGGATCTTACCGTCCGTCAGATGGGAAGTCAGCGAATGCTCGGTCAGTTGATGATTGCTGCAGCGGCCGAAAGTGGCACCTACCAGCGAGATGTCTATTTGCCTCCAGGATTGTGGTATGACTTTTTTGAAGGTGATTACACAAAATCGACGGGACAGAATTTGACGGGATACCCGCTCTATCGCGACGGGCTTTTTCGTCTACCAGTGTTTGCTCAGGCCGGAGCCATTATTCCTCGCTACGCTGGGCACTTGAATCAACACGGACTCGGCAGTGGACGTATTGAAACGGTTGCCAAAAGCATGCTACTTGATGTTTTTACTAACGACAAATCTGAATCCTCTCAGTTTGAAATGTCAGAAGATGACGGTTATTCCCGTGAAGTGGACAATGGGGCGGTCCGTGTAACCCGTTTTGAGCAAAAGACCGCAGATAGAATCACTAGCATTGCGATTCACGGTGCGGTGGGAAGTTACGAAGGCGCAACCGACGAGCGAGCCTGGACGGTTCGCGTGTGGTCGCCCGGTTGGCAAGTTTCAGAGGTTGTTGTCTCAGATCAGCGACTAGAGCAATGCCCTACGCGTGTGGCGACGAACAACAAAGCTTGTTACAGGACTCCAGGTGGTTTTGGGGTCCTAGTCGAGCTTCCAGAAGCTGACGTACGCCGCAAACAATCGGTCTTGGTTCATTGGTCCCCTGGGGTAGCGCGTACCGCTTCAATAAATTTTGTTTGTGATGAAGGCCGGGATGCTCCTCGAGGGCATGGCATGTTTGTTTCGGGTGATCATCCGGCGCTTGGATCATGGGATACGAATAAGGCCGTTCCCCTTAGACCCAGTGAACATGCGCGCGGTATTTGGACCCGGGTTGTCAAAGGGCTGGCCCCTGGTTCAACTGTGGCATGGAAGTGCTTGCGTAAAATCCCGGGAGGGGGTGACTCCAATCTCGAATGGCAGCGAGGGTCAGATAACCATTTTGATATAAGTTCCGATGGTGGATTTTCTGGAATGGCTCGTGTCCGTTGGCAGGATTTGCTTTGATGAGCAATAATATGTATCTAAAATTCAATCTGAATTTCAATCTGAATTTCAAAGAAGTAATCCTATAGATCGCTCTTTCCTTAGGTGCTAGCTTCTATTCGAGTGGGGGCTCACAGGCCCTTGGACTTAAACTTTTTATGAAGGAGTATCCAATGCGTATTTTTCTCGCCTCGATCCTCGCCGTTTTTAGTCTTTCAGCTTTTGCTGCTGAGCCCGAGTGTACCAAAGAGTCAAAAGACAAATGGAAGGATAAAGCTGCATTTGAAAAGGACCTTGTGGGACAAGGCTATAAAATTAAGAAATTTAAAGTGACCAAGTCCAACTGCTACGAAATCTATGGGCATGATCAAGAAGGCAAGAAAGTAGAGATCTACTTTAATCCGGTCACAGGTGAAAAAGTGAAAGAGCATAAAGATTGATTTCTCAGAAAGCTCCCATTGTTTGGTCTAAACTGACGAGGCTCCTCCACTGGGGCCTTGTTATTTGTATTGCTGCGAATTTTATCAACGATGGCAACGGCGAAAAAAATATTCACCGGATTGTTGGCTTTACGGCATCGGCCATAGTTGGTCTTAGGCTTCTTTATGGCTTCTTCGGAAAAAGATCTCCCTATACGCACCACCTTTTTATCCATTGGCCATTAGGATGGAAGTCACTCACCGCTTTTTTTAAACATGAAGTCTCGGGTCAGCCTAAGGACTATGAAGGACATAATCCTGCTGCGAGTTGGACCTACCTCGCGATTTGGGGGGCGGTCATAGCTTTGGGGGTCACTGGTTTTATGATGGGGCTGGATGCTTTTTGGGGTGAAGAGTGGCTCGAAGATCTTCACGAGGTCATTACAAAAATTCTATTAGCTCTGATTGGCATTCATTTCCTGGGTCTAGCCAAGGACGCGGTAAAACACCGTCGTAAAACATGGAAGCGAATGATTTCAGGTGGTTACTGACCGTCTTGCTAGGGGGATCGGGCTTCCTTAACACAGGCATTTTAATAAATTTTATTAATATTATAAAGATATTGAAAAATTTATAAAAACATTATAAGAAGGTCTTGATGGGGATTTCCCTGTCATTAGACCCGGAGTTGTGTTGTTGCCGAAAACTGCTGCTGTGAATAAGGAAGCTGATGATGAAACCCGCCAAATTGTGCCTGCCTCTGACATTTTATTTTGTCACGCTGCTCACCGGATGTGGTGGGGGCGCTGACTTTAAAGGGGATGCATCCCCAAAGCCCGTAGAACAAAAAACTGAAACCGAGATTCGATTTGGTGTCGATAAAGTCTTCCGCATCGGAGACGACAATTATTCGAACACCTCTTGCAAGGAACAAGTGGCTTCCTACAAACTTTCAGGGACCCGCTACTTTTTTGAATTTGAGGTTACAGAACCACAGACCCAAGTCGATGTGAGCATCAATAAAGTTTGTGGCGTGGACTATTTGCTGACCAATTCAACCAAGCTGATAAAAGATAGTCAGATTTTCCAAGTGCAGCCTGTGCTTAAAACAAGTGAAAAGATTCAGTACCAGTCCGTGACCCTTGAACCTGGCAAATATGCGGTGATCGTGGAATCAGGGATTAACTATACGGAGGTCCAAAAAGGAGACCACGACGACTTCCTGGTCGGTGATATTGCAATCAAAGCCAATAAAAAAATTGGTGGTGGTAATGTAAGAACCGAGTGACATATAATGATATGAGTAAGCCCCAGCATTCCATGAGTGGAACGCTGGGGCTTTTGATTTTCTTCATGCTGAGAACGGAATGAACAAGTGCGTGGCATACATAGCGAGCGATTAACGAGACGTGAATATCCGTAGGCTATTTGTCGGAGGTTACGAGTTTTTGGACACTCAGGCCAGTTAACCCAGATTTTTTAGCATAAACGAATGAACTGGGTTATGATCCTAAAAGGAGAAGAAAATGTCCCTTAGGATTGCCATGCTGCTTGCTCACGACGCACTCAACGCGGCCACGGCTCCCCACGCCATTATCGGGGGAATGGCCCTTTCTGTGCTTGGCTATCCAAGGGCCACAAATGATGTAGATTTTTTGGTTCATTCTGATTTCCGCGACGCAGCGGAGAAACAAATGCGTTCTCGCGGATTTCAGCTAGAATTTTCGTCAGATGAAGTTGCTCAATGGAATGGGGAATCACCCATTGATTTTCTTTACGCGAACCGCGAAGCATCGAGGGATATGCTTAAAAGAGCTGTTCAAAATTCGCGGCCAGAAATATTACTCGGCATTCCGGTACTGGATGCGTCAGACATTATCGGGCTAAAAATCCAGGCATACATTAATAATCCCAGAAGGCTACTTCAAGATCTTGCCGACATTCAGAAGCTTATTGAGACAAACCAAATTGACTGGCAAAGGGTTCAGGCTTATGCCGAAGCATTCAACGAATGGGAGCGCATCAAAGCGCTCCGCGCCAATTAAAAAAACGCGAGAATCGGATCTCTACGTGAACGGCAAACTCGATACGGAAGCATATTTTCGATTTTTGGATGAGTACTGGGCAATGATCCCGGACAAAAAAAAGCACGAACCCATCATCATTAAAAATCGGAAACTATAATTCGGCAGGAGCTATGAGATTCGCAAAGATGTTAGATTTGCTAGCAGCTGTCATTGCGTCTTATGGCGTTCCGTCCAAAAAATCATGCTGCGATGCGGTAATCGACAACTAATCCGTCCATCATACGTTTGCGCCGAATTTTCGATCGATTAAAATCAATATTGCCGTGTTTTTGCAGTGAGAATCCTGCTCAGCCGGGTTCTACTGATCAGGAAAAATTAGCTGCCTGGTCACAGGCAGCAGATTCAATCTCTTCATCAACCTGCGTGGATCTTATTCCCTTCAGATCCCATCATAAAAAGCGGTCCATGTTTCTAGAATTAGGTGTTAGGTTTTGGCAACCATCATCGCTCCCTCCTCCGGAATGTATCTGTCTTCTCATCAGCTCTTGGCAAAAAGCTTTTCTAGAACCTTTTTACGGTATCCAAAGATGGTTTTGACGTCGTTTTTAACCATCGGAAGTGCGACGTCCCCGAATGGCCAGAAGTGCATTTTATAGATGACGCGATCCGTCATGAGCGTGCCAGATCCCAGGGTTTCAAACGAGTGGGTGTGGTGCCAGATCTTGTAGGGACCTTTGAGCTGCGTGTCGACGAACTTTCGCGGGGGATCCCAGTCTTCAATCCTTGTTCTCCAGGAGACTGGCATCCCTTTAATTTTTAATTTGTAGTCGATCAGGAGTCCAGATTTCATCTCGTTGGAAGACTTTTTTGTGAGACGGAAATTGAGCCAAGGTGGCGTGATTCGTTCAAGATTTTCAGCGGCTGAGAAAAAAGGAAAATTCTGCTCCGGAGATCCCGAAATCCATTGCCGCGCAGTAAACACGCGAGCACCTCTCGGAAGTTTGGGGTC
>CAMDGW010000017.1 GCA_945897695.1 Pseudobacteriovorax antillogorgiicola
CGGACTTATAAGGCCTTGGAACGTCAGAAAAAGTGCGGTAATGTCTCGAATTCCTAAGTGAATGCAACAATTTAGATCTATTTTATGAGTCAGCCTGGGGGAGGGCTTTCATGAGTCGCATACAACTTCTCGATGACACGCTCATCAACAAAATTGCCGCCGGCGAAGTCGTCGAACGACCAGCCAGTGTCGTCAAAGAGCTAATTGAAAATAGTCTTGACGCGGGAGCAGCCAAAATTACAGTCGAACTCCAGGAGGGTGGTCGAAAGCGCATATTAATCTCCGACAACGGCTCGGGAATGTCCCGTGACGATGCCTCCAAAGCCATGCTTCGTCATGCGACGTCCAAAATCCGCAGTGCTGAAGATTTATTTAATCTCCACACGATGGGGTTTCGGGGCGAAGCTTTAGCGTCGATCTCAGCGGTTTGCCGCTTTACATTGATGACCTGTGAGCAGGGATCGGCAACCGGTGTTCGTTTGCAGTCTGACGGTGGTGCCGCGGGAGAAGAGGCTCCATGGCAAAGCTCCGGTGGCACGACGATCATCTGTGATGACCTTTTTTATAATGTGCCTGTTCGGCAGAAGTTTTTGAAAGCGGCGCCGGTTGAATATAGCGCAGTCTTAGAACTCATGCAGGCACTGTCTCTGGCGCATCCTTCTGTAGATTTCACGTTGATCCATAATGGCAAAGAAGTTTTGCGCGCTCCTGCAGTGCCAGGGAACGTGCGAGATGAAGCAGCTCTCAGAAAAAGATTTTCCCAGGTGATGAGAGGTGACGCTGGCCTTGGTATGGTTTACACGGCCGCAGAATGTCCCTACGGCTCGATGATGGGCCTTATTTCAGCGCCAGGTGTTGAGCGTGGTTCTGCCAAAGATATGTTTCTTTTTATCAACGGCCGATGGGTCAAGGATAAGTCTCTAAGGTTTGCTGCTCTGCGCGGTTACCATAGTCATTTGCTCCGGGGAAAATATCCTGTGGTTGCGGTCTTTCTGACAGTCGACCCAGGACTTGTGGATGCCAACGTTCACCCTGCCAAAACAGAAGTTCGCCTTCAATACGCAAATGAATTGCACTCGATGGTTGCGGCAGCAGTACGCGAAGGGCTTAGGCGTGCTGACTGGGCTGCCAAACCATCAATGGAATTACCAACCTCGTCTCGTTCATCTGTCGTCGAAGATATTGCCACTCACGACACAGCTTCTAAAGTCTCTGCCCCCAAAGATTCCCTGTGGTCGACTCCTGCCTCGCTTCGCATGTCCACACCTAGGGCAAAATCAGACGACAGCTTCTCAGCACCAAGTCCTGCTAGATGGCGAGAGGTCACGCCTAAGCATGGATCATTGTTTGACGACCTAGCATCCGCGACCCCCGAAAACCAACACCCAGTGGCAGTTTCAGCAGCGCAGTCGGTTCCATGGTCTGAGTTGACCTACATGGGAAGCATTGCCGACTGTTATTTGCTTTTTAGTCACGGGGATCGCCGCAGTGGAGCCAGGCTTTTGGGTGTGGATCAGCACGCCTTTCACGAGCGCGTTTTGTATGAGCGACTAGCTCGCAACACAGAGCTCCTAAAGTCAAGCCAGACACTTTTAGTCCCAGAGGGATTAACGTTAACGGCAAAAGAAGTGGGCGCTCTGACAGAAATGAAGTCTATTTTGGAAGGTAATGGGTTTAGATTTGACGTCCTAGACGATGAAACCATCGAAGTACGCGCAGTGCCCATACTGCTGGCAAAATCTGATCTACAAGTGCTAATGGAGTCAATTGCTAGGCATCATGATTCAAATATGCCCCTTGAAAATAACATTGGACTGACTCACGACTTACTCTCCACTATGGCCTGTCACGGTGCCGTGCGCGCAGGTGAAAAACTAGGTGAGAATGAACTTAGAATTCTCGTTAACGAAGCTCATGACGTGGATTTCTTCCACAACTGTCCCCACGGCCGCCGTGTCTTCCGCTGGTGGGACGAGGCACAGATTGCTCGCTGGTTTGATCGCTAGGAAGGAAGGCTGACCTTATGAAGTGGCACTGCCACATGCCCTCTGGCCAGCGTCCTGAGTTTTTGGTGGTCGGAGGTCCTACCGCTAGTGGGAAGTCGGCTGTTGCCTTGGAGCTTGCAAAAGCGTTTTCAGGGAGCTTGATTTGCTGTGACAGTGTCCAGCTTTATCAAGGCTTTGATATCGGATCAGCCAAACCCTCCAAGGCGGAACAGGCAATCGTTCCGCATTTGTTATTTGACGAGTTTTCATGGAATGAGCCTTGTGATGCTGCTATTTTTGCCGCAAAGGCAAGGCAGGCAATCACTCAAGTGCAAGAGACCGGGCGCCTGCCGATTGTGGTCGGTGGAACAGGCCTCTATCTGCGGGCACTCCTTGGCGATGCCTGGGATGAGGATATTCCAAGTGATGAGGAGCTCAGGAAAAAACTTTCCGAGCGACGTAGCGAGGATCTTTTTTCTGAACTTAAATCTTTAGATCCAAGGCGCGCAGCGCAACTCCATGTTAACGACCGATTTCGTGTGATTAGAGCACTCGAGATCAACCTTTTGACAGGTTCTCCAGTTAAAGACCCGTCTTTGCACAAGCTTGATTCACAGCGTAAACATATCCTGGTCTTCATGAATCCTCCGCGTGAGTACCTCTACTCCCGGATCAATGGGCGCACGTCGGCCATGATTTCGGAGGGATTATTGGAGGAAGTTAAAGGTCTTCTTGATGCTGGAGTCGATCCAGCTTGTAAGCCAATGGGAAGTATTGGTTACAAAGAGGTGGTTTTCATGCTTAATCATGGCACCTCACGAGAAGACCTTGAAAAGAGTATTGCTACCGCGACTCGTCAATACGCCAAAAGACAGGTCACCTGGTTTAAAAAGGTTTTAGCCGATGCTGAGCTCTCCCGTGTGGATCAGGTGCAGACATTGATTCACTCAATAAAAGAGTCTAGAATCTTGGAATCATATTCAGACGGCAAACGTACATCATGAGTCAGATTCTGCTCTACAGCGATTTTAGACCTGGCGTAAGCGGTCTCATGGATGACGAGCTTCTTCGTCGGATGGCTGGCACTTCGTGCCGTGTGGGCTACATTCCATCGGAATCAGATCTAAAACGACGTTACTTTGAAAAAATTTGTGAACGATACGAAGATATAGGAATTACCAACGTCACCTATTTTGACTTAGGCGAGGAATTCCACAAAGAAAATATCCCTGATCTCATGAGTTGTGATGCAATTCATTTGTCAGGTGGTGACCCAGAAAAGTTTCTAGCTCTCGTGAGGCAGCGAGGCTTTAAGGACCATCTTAAAATATTTCTCAAAAAAGGTGGAGTCCTCACCGGCATCAGCGCAGGAGCTATGATTTTGACGCCGTCTCTTGGCCTGTTAGGTATCGACTCCAAAAATAGTCCCTCCGCAAAACCACGCTCAGCACTCAAGATGGTAGATTTTGAATTCTACCCGCACTTCAAAGAAGATGACGCCACTAAGCGCGCCCTAACTACGTACGCGAGAGTTAGGCAAACGCGCGTTTATGCCTGCGATGACGATGGTGGCATTGTGGTGAACCAGGGTGAGGTGGCCACAGTTGGGCGCGTGACCTGTTTTGAGCCAAGCAGAGGTTGAGCATGAAAGGACTCTGTTATCGCATTTACTCAAAAATCCACTAACGAAATCTCCATCATTTCAGATCATTGCGACCTTTTGGCTCGCCAATGTCAGTGGTTCGTAATAGCTGGTTATCTCGTTGATTCAGGCTGATTTTTACCTAAAGTCTAAGGCTTTTTTTGCCGACAAGAGACTGATTATTGGAGGAGGGGCCGAGTGGCAAGCTGCAGCAAAATTTTCAACCAATATTCTGCCCGAATTCTATGGGTGATGATATGGGGCTTCACAGCTGGATGCTCACCCGTCGAGACAACAGCGATTGCGCCCACTGATTCAGCCAAGTCTGAAATTAGATCTGGTGATGGGGCGGCGAAGGTTTTGCCAGCTATAACTGTCACAGACTCCACCCTTACGTTGCCGACCTGGTGTAAGATGAACCCAGCAAGTGATCAGGTCTGCTTTCACTGCAGCAGAACCGACGATGGGGTTCCACTAGAGTATGAGCAGTGTCTGACCCCTTCAGATTCTTTTCGGGCTTCGACTGATTGTTGGTTTTCAAATCAGGTGACAAAGACAATCTCTTGCCTTGGCACCCGCTCAGGAGAGACGTTCACGATGGATGTTTCGACGGCCAAGGAAAAGGTGACCGTAACTATACCGGTATTTTTAATTGCCCTTAATCTTGCGGTTAGTGAGAAATATGGTCCCACAAGTTCGGTCACTAAATTTGTGACGGATATTTCGACTTTTTTGGGAAGCCGCATGGAGCAGATCATGCGCCGCGAAGATTTGTCGGGTGTTGCTGGTGATCTGGCCATGCTGGTAAATAACAAAACAACGTCGAAACTCAACGACCAGCAGCTTCTTGTGTTCAAAGTGAGTGCTTATGCAGCGTTTGAAGCGATGCTGTTGGAGCTGTCTGGCAAAAAAGACTATGACGTTTCTAAGGTTTTACTCAGGGGGTTAAGGCTATCTGGTTTTGTACCCGCTAACCTCATGGGCGAAGCTAAACCGTTACTGTCTGGTTCAGGTTTGGCTTCTTTATGGTTAGACAGCAAATCCCAGTCTTTGGAGACGATGTTTAAGATCCTAGGGCCGAGCGTAGTCGGGGTGAGTTCGGCCGAGCTATTGCTACAGCGCCTGCAACAGGACAACTAATTGCCTGTAATTTAACAATTTTTTAACAATTTGATTAAGCTGGTGAAATTAATCGCACAAAGACTTATAGTCTCCGCCCGCTATTTTGGTGCAAAATTTTCTTGGAGTGACCCGTGTCCAAACAGTCTATGCAAATGACCCGCCCCGTTGATGAATCCGTAGTCGCGGCAATGTTTGACCGCATTTCTGCACGCTACGACTTCCTGAATCGATTGCTAAGTGCTCGTCAGGATGTGCGCTGGCGTAATCTATTGATTTCCATGATTCCAACCAAAAAAGGCGGTCGCTACCTCGACGTGGCGACTGGCACTGGCGACGTCTTGTTGGCGGCTCTCAAGGCCCACCCTGAATATTCAACTTTTATTGGTTCAGACATTTCCAAAGGGATGCTCGGCTTTGCTGATAAGAAGGCTGTAATGGCTGGAATCTCTGATCGCGTAGAATGGCGAGTGATGTCGGCAGAATCGATCAGTGAAAAGACGGAGTCGGTCGACTGCGCCTCGATATCCTTTGGACTAAGAAACGTGGTCAATAAAGAGCGTGCTTTAAGTGAGTTTGCGCGGGTACTCAAGCCAGGAGGCGTGTTCCTGATACTTGAGTTTTTCACCCCGACGACGGGACTCATGTCAAAAGCGTTTCAGTTTTATTTCCACCAAATTCTTCCAAAGATCGGGAGCCTTTTTAGCGAAAAAGAGGCTTATTCCTATCTGCCGAAGAGCGTAGCGAGTTTTTATAGCCCTAGTGAGCTGCGCGATAGTTTGCGCAATAAAGGCTTTGTCATCGAAAAGGAAATAAATTTCCTTTTCGGTGCATGTCGCCTGGTTAAAAGTCGTCGTACTTAACTCTTAGCCCATTTTAGCCAAGAGTTTGGTGCTCCGGTCTACGAATTGCTGCATCATCTCGGCGGTGAACTTGCCTTGTTGCAGGTACGCCAAGTCATAGACGTAATCTACAGCCATCTTTAGATCTTCGTCCTTGTTGAGCCCCTTAGCAAGGCTTAGCAGGGTTTTGATGGCAGGGTTATTTTGGTTGATCACAAGAGTGTGTTCATCTGCCCAGGGATTATCGTCTTTGCCTGTGGTGCTTAGGCGTGTCATGTCTTTGAGGCGGCGGATTGATTCATCAACCATGAGCATACCAGGTAGAGTTGGGGATTTGAAGGCCTCCACTTTAACTTTGACGTTTTGCTTTGAAAGGTGCTTTCGGAAGATTTCGTCAAGTTTCTCACTTGGTTTTTTGTTGTCGGTTGGGTCAACAATTTCGGTCGTACTTTGATCCTTGAGATGCTTAGTGATATCGGAGTCGACGCGGGAAAATTTGTATTTGCGCTGGGAGTGCATCTCCACGTACGGCAGAAAGTGATTGTCGATGAGCGTCTCGGCTAAGATCACGTCCACTGATTCCGACGTTAGCATGCTGATGATACCAGCTTGTGCTTGGCTGTCGGAGGCATAGACAATGGTGCTATCAGTCTTTTCTTTGTTGCGCTCTAGATATTGGTCGAGCGTTAGATAGTCATCCTTGGCAGTTTTAAATAAAACATGCTCAATCATGCGATCATAAAACTTACTGTCGCGCAGCATCCCAAATTTTACAAAAGGATGAATGTCGTCCCAGTATTTTTTAAAGCTTTCAAGCTCAGTTTTTGCCATCCCGGTTAAACGGTCTGCAACTTTTTTAACAATGTGCTCGCTGATCTTTCTCACCGTTGGATCAGTCTGCAAATAGCTTCGAGAGACGTTAAGGGGGAGGTCCGGGCAATCAATCACGCCCTTTAAAAGGGTCAAAAACTCAGGCGTGAGTTCTTTGCAGTTATCGGCAACGAACACCTGATTGCAAAATAGTTTCACCTGGCCTTGGGTTGCATCAAACTCATGACGAACCTTCGGAAAATAAAGAACACCTTTGAGATTGAATGGGTGATCCACATTCAAATGAATCCAAAATAGTGGATCAGGGGAGCCTGGAAAAACCTTATGAAAGAAGTCGAGGTAGTCCTTATCCGTTAATTGAGACGGAGATTTCGTCCAAATTGGATTTGGATCATTGACGACGTTGCCGGCAAGCTCAATCGGGTAGCGGATGAAGGCGCAGTAACGCTCAAGGAGTTCTCGGACCTTCCAATCGTCGAGCATCTCCAGGGAGTCTTCTGCAATGTGTAGGATGATATCGGTTCCAACTGTAGTTCGTTTGCCTCCAGAGAGCTTGAACTCTGTGGAACCTTCGCATTCCCAATGAGCAGGGGTCGCTCCCTCTTGGTAGCTGAGGGTGTCGATCTCAACTTTTGAGGCAACCATGTAGGCAGAATAAAAGCCTAAGCCAAAATGACCGATGATCTGTTGATCGTCGGCTTTATCCTGGTACTTTGCGACAAAGTCCTTAACGCCAGAAAAAGCCACTTGATTGATATACTTTTTGATTTCATCTGACGTCATACCAAGGCCATTGTCAGAAATGGTCAGAGTCTTGGCTTCTTTATCTATGACCACTGTGATTTTGGCGTCATCAATCTCTCGTTTGACTTCACCTAGCACTTTGAGCTTTTGGACCTTGGTCATGGCGTCGGTTGCGTTCGCTACGAGCTCGCGAATGAAGATCTCTTTATCTGAGTAGAGCCAGCGTTTGATGATGGGTAGGATGTTTTCGGCGTGGATGGAAATATGCCCGGTTTCGGCAGTCGTGGCAGAACTCATGGAATTTGCTCCTTAAAGTCGTCAGAAATAATGGACGTTCGCACTATAGATCCTGTCACCGCCCTGTCAACCCCGGTACCACAAGGGGCGCGTGCTCCCATGCAGTTGGACTGGGTGGGGCCAGCCAGGTCAAAAATCCTGTAATTACTGATAAATACAAGTTAACAAACGGTTAATATGGCATAGTTATAAGTCGCTATTAATATTATTTTAATAAAATACATTGACTTTTAATAACCTGTTAAGTTAAAAGGCGTCCGTTGGTGAAAATTTACTCACAAAAAGGAGATCAGCAATGATCAACAGCTCTAAGAGTCTTTACTGTGCGGCCTTGGTTGCCAGCCTGGTTGTTTCCTGCGGTAAAGCAAAAAAAGAAACAGTTTACGTAACGCAGCCTCCCGCAACAAATCCCAACTCGACCAATGTACCCATGCCCTCGGATCCAGCATCCCAGAGCGATTTGCTTGCTGTTGAAATTAAGAACTTCTCCCAAATCAGTGGCAAAGGTATCCAAAATGGCGGTCAGATTGAGTTTGCATTGAAGAACTCCGCCAGCCAGATTTCTGGCATTCAGTACAAGTGTTCCATGGAACAGCCTGCAAATTCTGGCTCTGCAGGAGCTCAAGCGTGTACATCCCCCTATACAGTTAGAGCTCAAGCTGATGGTCAATATACCTTTACGGTATATGCAACCCACAGCTCGTCGTCTGTCGTAGGTAATGCTTCCCAAGTTACATTCACAGTTGGTGCCGGTTACGGCTCCGGCTCCGGATCTGGTGGATACGGCGGGGGAGTTTCAACAAATGGCCAAGTATCTATCAGTAACCAAACCTATCAAGTTGGTGACCTGTTGATGGTAAATATCCCTGCAGGAATGCACATGGTTTATCATTCACAATTCATCGGCTCTGGTTTCCCAAAGTTTCGAATTATTGACGGAACTATGAATGACGCAGCAGCTCCATATCCAATGTATTGTCGTCCTCAACAAAGTGGTGAGCGAATCATTCAAGATCGCACGCTGACGGGAATTCCGGTGAACTATTGCGAAATGTCGCAGTTTATCAGTCCTAACTCACCAGGAAGCCCAGGCGAAAACCAATTCCGTTGGATGAACATGAACACCATGTCCTACAACAGTCTTGCCATGGCATCTGACGCAACGTTAGGTCGCGGAAGTCAGCCACGCTTAGACAATGAATCCGTTGCTGGTATGTATGTGAACGTTTTCACAAATATGGCTGGTCGTCCATCAACTCAAGCTCAAGCACCGTTTACCAATGAGTTCAGTCAAACTGTAAGTCGACTTCAGATGAACTGTGGTTCCGAGCCTATCCGCTTTATTGGTGTTGCTCCCATCTGGCAAGGATACTTTAACGGTACGATCGCGGTGAACCCAATGTTCGCTTGTACCCATCCTCGTGACGGTAAATGGTATGTTAGCGTCGGCTCCTTCCCAATGGATCGTTACATCCCAACAGCCCCTAATTGTGACTGGAGCTGCTGGTCTAGACAGAACTTCACGAACGTACGTGCAGCAGAGATCGTCGTTGAGTATGGCCCGTATGAAGTTCAGCAAGATCCAGTGCCTTACGCAAGAAAAGCTCAGGACACCATGCTGGGCAACCTCAGAAAGCTTTCAAGGTAATCTGAATCGGAAAGAAAAATGTGTTGGCGTTTAGTCCTTTCGTCACACGCTCTCAATCAATAGCCCCTGGCCGCGCAAGCGGTCGGGGTTTTTTTTACTTGTCATGACATAAGCAGGGTTATTGATGATTTTTTAGGCGAAAATTCCCCTTTAACCGATGCTGCGCAGGTGATTTGCTGTTTTGCTCGTTCCAAGTCGTGTGAAAACTGCCCTACTTAATTGTTCTCACTTGGATTGAGTAAATTCTTTAAGTAGCAGGTCGTTTTGCCTACTTCTCCCGTGATGCTATTTGGGTTTAATAAGCTAAATCACGACTTACGCCGCTGACGTCATTTCGTGCCTGGATTAAGATAAGATTTCAGCACGGCCCTGTAAAAAAATTTACGACTCCGTTCTTCGGCCCGTGCTAAAATCGTCTCGTTATGCCAAAGCACAGAGATGTCTACACGATGCATTTTAAGTGTAAGTAAGTTATTGGGAGCTAATATGAGCTCCGCCCAGCGATACCAGCTCATGATAACGCCCTTTTTTTGCTATCAGTTCAGCTGGACTTCCAAGCTCACGAACCTCACCATGCTCAAGTACAAGAACTTTGTCGCAGCGTTTGATGGTCTCTAAGCGGTGGGCAATAACGACAACCGTGCGGCTCTGTAAGATCTTCTTCGTAGCTTCTTGGATGAGGGCCTCAGATTGCGGGTCAATACTGCTGGTGGCCTCGTCAAGAATGACAATCGGCGGCTTCCCAATCAGGGCGCGCGCAAAAACAATCAATTGTCTCTGACCATGGCTTAGGTTGGAACCTTGTTCGCGGACTTGAAAGTCGTAGGTTCCTGGGAGTTGTTCGATAAATAAATCTGCTCCAATCAAACGACAAGCATCGACAATATCTGCACGGGTGACGCCTTCGCGACCAAGGGTCATGTTAAAGGCAATGGAGCCCTCAAACAAAACGATGTCCTGAGGGACGATACCCATATGGGCGCGAACAGCGTCTGGTCTAAGCGGCTCAATCGATTGATTGCCAACCAGAATGCTCCCTTCGTAACCCGAATAAAGCTTGGCTAAAAGTTTGATGATGGTGGACTTACCGCTACCTGTAGAGCCGATTATCGCGAGCGAAGTTCCTGCCGGGGCGTCAAATGTCACGTTTTTTAGCACCAAAGAGCCCTGATCGCGATACCGGAAAGAAACGTTTTCAAAACGGATTCCAACAGTTTCAGGCCATTTGACTGGCTGATCTCCTGGCACAAAATCAGAACGACCCAGTAGACTCTGAATTCTCTGAATCGACGTTAACGCTCCCTGTAACATCGCCATCTTGGTGCCGAGCATTTTCAGTGGCTCGAATAGCTGTTGGACGTACTGAACAAAGGCAACCATGATCCCGGCGGTAAGTCCATCTCCGAGACTAGTTCCTTTGATGGCAATAAATAAGACGATCCCGAGTGTGATGGAGGAAATGCCGTCGATCGTCGAAAACATTAGGGAGTCGTAGTAAACGTTCTCCAGCTGAGCATCGCGAAATTTCCTGTTCAATTGGGCAAATCTTTTAGTCACGCCGGGTTCGGCGTTGAGTAGCTTAACTGCGTTTAGACTAGTCAGTGCCTCCTGAGTAAAACCATTGAGCGACGCAAGATTGCGACGGGATTCCAGCATGGAGTCGTTGAGTTTTCTTGAAAACCAAATGACCACCCAGGTAATAACGGGGAGAACGATGACGGCAACTATGGCTAGCTTAGCTGAAAGGATAAACATGCCAATGACACATCCGCCAAGCACCATGATGTCAATGATGCTAGAAAGGACACCTTGGTTAAGCGATTCGCTGAGCGTGTCAAAATCGCTTGTGGCACGTGTTGCAAGGGCTCCGCTTATTTGGTGATCATGCCATGCTGGTGCCAGTCTAAGGACATGGCTCACTAACGCAGTTCGCATGTCGCGAATCATTCTGTGGACGGCTGTTGAGGTCGTTAGAGATTGTACCCCACTAAAAATATAACTAGCCAACGATAATGCCAGGCATGCTGTGGCCCAATTCATTGTCGTAGAAAAGTTACCTTTCAAAATCCCTTCGTCAATGGCGCGCTGAACTGTTAAGGGCTGGACCATGGAAATTGCGGCTACCACCGGCATCATCGATGCACCAGCTAACACCAGTTTTTTGTTAGGTCTCAGCCAAGGCCAAAGTGTGAAAAGTGACGCAAATGAAAGAGCACCCACGCTTGATTTGTGGTCAATCTTGTTCATATGCGGACCTCGGTGGATTCGTGTACAGATTTTTTAGAACCCAGATCGATTGACTTGGCTTCCTCCTCGCTAGCAATGGTTTCGATTAGGGCTCTCACCTCTGAGAATTTTCCGAAAGAAACAATCCTACCTTCTTTCATCACAAGGACTTTGTCGCATGGCTCAAGAATGCTTGTGCGGTGGGACGCAATAACCAGTGCCGCTTTGGTTTTGAGCAGGCTATCAATGAGGCGGTGTTCGGTGTCATGGTCGACGGCAGAAATAACATCGTCTAATATTATTATTTCTGCAGGTCTTAACAGCAGCCGTGCAAGGGCTAGCCGCTGCTTCTGGCCGCCGGATAATTTAATACCTTTTTCTCCAATGAGTGTGTCCCAAGTCTCAGGTAAACGCATGATGTCGTCATAAACCTGTGCCTGTTTTGTGCATCTTTCTAGTTCATACAGGGAGACTTGCTCTTCATCCAGACCAAGACACAGATTTGAACGAACACTTTCACTAAAAAGTAGTGGTTGTTGCAGGCCATACGCAATGGACTTGCGAACAGCACTTGGTCTCATTTCAAGAATATTTTGTCCCCTAAGCTTTATGGATCCTTCCTTGTAACTAAGAAGACGGGTAATAATGTTAAAAAGCGTCGATTTACCCGATCCAATGCTGCCATAGATGCCGAGGCGCTCTCCCTGGCAAAGTGTAAAAGAAATATCGTCGAGCACTCGTCTATCATCGGTCCAGGAAAATGATAGATGACTCACTTCTAGTAAAGGCTCTCCGTCTAGTCTTCTTGCGGGTGACAGGCTCTGGGTGGCGTCATCTTCTTTTGCGAGACCTGAAATGTCTTCTAGTCTTTCGGAGGCTGGCTTTGCACGTTGATAGACGTTTAGGATTATGCCTAGGCTTGCAAAGGGAAACGTCAGCATCCCGATATAAATATTAAAGGCCATGATGTCGCCTACTGATAAGTGACCAGCTATAATCTGTCGGCCCCCCCATGCTAGGGTGGCAAATTGGCTTAGGCCCATCAAAATAATCATCACAGGCCAAATGAGAGTTCTAATCCAAATAGTACGAACGTTAGCCTCAAATATGGCGTCATTATCCGGTGTGATGCGAGACATCATGGCGCCGTGAGCGTTCATGGTTTGAATGACGTGAGCCTGAGAAAAGGTTTCGGATATTTTTCCAGTTAGACGTCCCATGGCCTCTGTGCTTTCGCGCATAGATTTATAGAGCCGCGGCATCATGAATTTAGTCAGCAGCAGCATGGGAATCATCGGAGAAATGGCAAGTGCAGTTAAAATTGGGTCAATGCTTGCCATCTTGGAAACAGTGAATATAGAGATGAAAATAACGTTTAGGACTTGCAGAGCGCCAAATGCAAAGAAAATTCGAAGTTGGGTGATATCATTGTTCAGTCTCGATGTTAGATCACCAATAGAAAATCTTGAAAGTAGTGACGATGGCACGCGAAGCATGTGGCTAAACACGTCATCTTTTACTGCTGCCTCCAGCGCTCTGCCTGGCCAGAAAATCATCATACGTGAGGTGGTTCTTATGAGCACCTGGGCGAGTCCAAGCCCAATGATGGCAAGTGATAATGTTGTAAAAGAATCTAGGGGTGTTCCTGCAGCCAGGGCGTTAATGACCTTTTTTGCAAGCTGAGGTATCTCGAGCACAATAATGTTGGTGATGATGAGAGCCACCGTGCCACCAAGATACCAGCGCCACTGCGGAGCAGCATATTTACGACCGAGCCTTTTTAGGGGGGTGGTCATTTTGTTACACCAAAAAATCTATTTTCAATGAGCGAAGCCCTTTCCGTAAGTGAGCTGTTACCCCAGGACATGAGCTCCTCGACTTGCCCTGCTTCTAGAAGAATTGCTCTTGGACAGATGTTGGCTGCAAGTAGGGGCGTATGAATACTAACAAGGGTCGTTTTGCCCCTTGCTGCGCGGTCTTTGATGGCGAGCTCAAGGGTTCGGCCGTTAACAATATCAAGTGCATTGAAAGGTTCGTCTAGGATTAGAAGTTCCGGATCATGAATCATAGCCACAGCTAAGCCGATACGCCGCTGCATACCGTGACTTGTCTTTGACAGCGGGCGGTGACGCCACCCTGTGGCATCCCATCGCGCCAGTTCTTTTTCGACAAGATCTTTCGGATTTGTAAGCTTCAAAAGTCTGGCCTCGTAGGTTAGCACTTCATCCGGAGTGGTCCACTCCGGAAGTGCAGACTCCTGAGGGAGATAGCCAACGTGTTGCCGCAGGGACGTGGCATCTGGGCTCATTTTATGGCCTAGAATCTTTAGCTCTCCATCCTCGCGGTCAATGGACCCTGATAACAACTGAAATAGGGTACTTTTGCCGGCGCCATTTTTTCCGAAGACGGCGATTGTCTCCCCTGGATTTGCTACGAAGTCCAAGGGTCCAAGGGTAAAGCCCGTGTTCCAAGAGCGTTTTAGTTTAATTGCTTCAACGGTATGCGCCACGGGCAAATCGTCCTCCTTGATAGCGGTGTGCCTCTCGGTGCAGCAGGTACAATACTGGTGCCGCCACTGGCGCAGCCATCACGACTGATCCAGCAAATATCCCGACAAGCGTTAGCATAATAATGTTAGTCGCTGATTTCTTGCCATCGATTTGCATCACAAAAGCTGGCGCGAGCCAAACCGGGAAAGCTGCAAGGAGGCTATTGATCAGGAGAGTTGAGACTATATGGGCAATTTTGAATTCTTCTGCGGTGCTTAGTAATTGAGAGGCTGTCAGCGTGACCGTATATCCAATCGATGTCATCACAAACATACGAAGAGCCCAGCCTGTGAAAATACGCTGCCATGATGCCATCCAATCTTCATGGGATACAGCCGCCTGCCGTTCAATCCAGGTGGTCTGAAGATCGTCATCAATCAAAAGCGGCACAGTCCACGAAAGAAGAATTCCTCCCACAAGAGATGAAAGATATCCGACCTCCACATGCTGTCCCAACAACACAGCTATGGTCCCAAACACAATTGGAATTGCCGAAATGAGGCGAAGGCTTGAACCATTCCAAGAAGAGTTGGCGATCCGGCTTTTTCGCCACGCAATGAGAGGTCCTTGGCTAAAATCTTGCCCGGAGTGAGCCGAGCTTGGGTCAGCGCGGGGCGAAATCATCAGATCGAAGTCATAACGTACGACGCCTATCACCGTCAGTGTCGGGACTAGGGCCCATTGCCACCAGGATAAGGCGCCAAGAAACTGGTCGAGCAAAACTGAGACAACGGCAAGCGACGAGAGATTTATAATTGCTGCCAGAAATTTTCTGTAGCTGACGATGAGCCTCCGATTGACGCCCCAGAAGCTTAGTAAGCCAAGCCAGTTTTCGGGGGCACGAACCTTGTTGGCCGCATAGTGGGAAACGACAAACGATGTGAAGATCACAGTGAATGTGATCAAATGAGATAGTGCCCTTGCAGCTAGATCAGCATTAATTTCAGGAAGTTTTTCTTTGAAGAAATCACCAAAGATATAGGTAAAAAGAGCAAGCACAACAGCCGTAGCAACGGAGGTTGTGATGGCGTGGCCGGAAGATGCGGTTATTTTCCTGAACTCCTGCCTAAACATCGGCACAAATATTTCGCGCCAGAAATCAGGATTTAGATTTTTTGAAACGGTATTCATCCAAAGCTCATCCTTCATTTCAAATATCAGTCATAAGCCTGGTATCCATCTCAGTGATATTTCAATGCCAATGTTTTCGCGAATGTTTTCTGACTTAAGATCATGGAGCACTCCAGATGTTAGCATCCAGTTAGGGGTAGGCGTGAAAGCGAGGCTGACTCGAGATAGTCTTCGTAAAATCCATGAGTCTTCAGTGTTTTCATTTTGCCAGTGAAGCCACTCCTGTTCTGCCCCCACTTTAAACGTAAATAATCCTGCATTCAATCCCACGTGAAAGTGTCGAGGAGCATTTATGTCGATAATGAGCCCTTCAGCGCCTTGGCGATACCAAGAAAGTTCAGGGATAATGAGAGGCCGGCTGTGACTTCGAGTAAGGTAATTAATTCCGACCCAGGATAATATGTTGTCTGAAGGCCTAAGTTTCATCCAAGGAAACGGTTTAATCAAGTTGGCAATCAGTCGTGAGTTAAATGATGGACTGAGGTCCGTTCTTCCAAATCGTATAAAATCTGCACGCCAGGCCGGGTCGCCTTCTGCTGCATGATGCAGAAAGCCAATGCCAAATCTTTGATCCTGGCTAAGGTTTGCTGATTTGGGTGCGCGCCTTTCCCTGTACCTCAAAGTTAAAAATGGCATCGCTATGCCAGCCTTAATGGGCACTGGAATATCCGCTTCTATGAGTCGTTCTTGGGTTTGAACATCATTTGGATTTCCAGCCTCCCTGGGTATCTTCCACCAACGGCTGCCGACAATTGGACCTGCGAGAGGTTCTGCAGCAGTGGCAAACGACGCCATACCCAAACAAAAAGCCAGAAAAACCGGCTCAAGCCTCGTACCCAAAAGTCGTAAAGTTTGTCGTGAGTTCATGTTGATTTATGCTACATTGCGTTGGGAAATAATCAACGAACTTCCGATGATAGGAGGCGTGACCCATGAAGAAAATTGCAGTGATTTTGAATGGCTGTGGACATCGAGACGGTTCTGAAATCCATGAGGCAGTTTTGACGTTGCTTGGAATTGAAAACGCGGGTGCCACTTGGGAGGCTTTAGCATTAAATAAGCCTCAAGCTCGGGTCGTAAATCATCTGGATGGAAACGTTGAAACAGATGAGCCGCTCCGTAATATGCTTAAAGAATCGGCGCGCCTTGCCCGTGGTCGAGTGAAAGATTTAAGGACCGCCAATGTCGACGACTACGCTGCTGTCATTATTCCTGGTGGTAACGGCACGGCATCAAATTTGTGCGATTTCGCCACTAAAGGGGCGCACATGACAGTGATACCTGAAGTCAGCACTTTCCTTGAGGGTGCCCACGGCAAAAAAAAGCCCATAGGAGCGGTTTGTATTGCCCCCATGTTGCTTGCAAAAATCTTTGGTGAAAACGGGGTCCATCTAACACTTGGTTCGCCGGAAGGTGACGCAGCTAAGGCTGCCCGCACAATGGGCGCCAAGGTCTCAGGCTGCGAGGTGGAAGACTGTATTGTTGATGAAACGCTTAAAATTGTGACCACACCAGCCTACATGCTGGACGCCACGGTTAGCCAGGTTGCTATTGGTATTGCAAAGCTTGCACAGGAAATCGTTCGACTGATTTAAGATTACTTCAAGCAACCAGCCTTACTAAACTCAATCTCAAGATTCACCTGCTGATCGGTGCACACGAGCCCGTAGCGCCACAAGTCGTGTTTGCCAAAATCTTGCTCACCCCAAATAACCTCGAGGGGAATTTGTCGATTACCAATCATCAGCGATGCTTTTGCTCCGACGGCAAACTGAACGCTACAAATGATACCCATGCCATGCTCGCTGACATCAAGTGGCTTGACCTCCGCATCTTTACTGTTAACAACAAATCGTCCCGGCATAAGGCCAGTTAGTCGCTTCCGCTCGCTGATGCGGCGCTCTTTTAGCTTTAGTTGATATCCAGGCATGAGAATGTCCTCCCCAATACGTCACAAGCACTCCGAACGGCTAGTCCGCAGGTCCGCACACAAGGATAGGCATCGGCAATTTAAGGCTAAGACTGAGACAACAATGATTTTTCAAAAATATCATATACTTGCAGGATCAATTAGCCCCGCCCCCTTTCCCTGTCTAGGGCTCTAGCTTGTGACTGTCGCCGTCTTAATTCGGCGTAATGAAAGCATAATTGGTCCGGGAGTCTAAAAAATGTACAATAGCTATAGATGTTTCAGTCAGTTCGATCCAATCAAAGACGGGGAGGTTTGTATGTTGGCACTATTTCCAGAGTTATCAGCATGCGCAAAGGCCAAAGATATTGAAAAGCTGGCTGTCTTGGTTAGGACTTATTTCGCAGGCGAAGTCGCGGCCAAGCCCAAGCTTGATGTGCTAGGGGCTGTGCGTCAATTTGGAATCCCAGTTGGCATGGCTCCCATCAAGTACTTTGGCGCTATCGCAGTGCGCGACGATGGCGGCGACATCAGAGCAAGTATTCTTATTCGTGAAAATCTGGACATGAATCAGCAAAGGTTCGTTTTGGCTCATATCCTTGGACATTTTCTGCTGGAGATACAGCCGCGACTGGCCTCTAGTGAGTGGAAGAGTTCTGGCTTTAAGGAGTTGGTGGATCCTTCGCGCCGCTACGCAGTGGCTGAGGGATTAGGTGGTCTCTCGGCAAAAGATTTTGCGCTAGAGGATCTGGCCGATCGTTTTGCGGGAGCGCTGCTCATGCCTGCGGCGATGATTAAACGGGCCGTAGAAAAATTAGAGGATTTATCTAAAGTTGCCGCCGTTTTTGGGGTGGACCGTGACGTTATCGAGCGTCGACTTGAAGATATTGGCCTGACTGATATCGCAATCAATACCCAGTCTAGACTTCGCTCCGGTGCCAAGGTTGCGAGTCCTATTGACGTACTGAATGAACTCGCCCATAGTGAGGTTCCCAGAGATGTTCCGCCGGAGCAATTGATTCGTGATGTCAGCCAGCCAGTTACATCAATGCCCCGCGCCGTTGCAGCCCATTCATACAGTGATGCCGCTCAGTCAGAGGCATCTCCAGATGATGGGACAGCGACGACAAGAGTAAAGAAAAAGTCAAATAGTGGCGGCCTAAAGGGCATGGACCGCATTCGGGAGCTGGCGCGAAGAATGGATAAGTTTGGTGACAAGGCTGAGTGATCTTTCTGATCGTCCTTTATGGACTCCTTCGCAGCGAAGTGTTGAAGAAAGTTTGATGAAAAAGTTCTTGCTGCACGTCAGCAGGAGTATATCCCCCGCAGTTCGAGACTGGTCGTCTCTTTATAAATGGTCGATCGATAACTTTCCAGACTTCTGGAGAGAGTTGTCGCAGTTTGTGGAACTGAAGTTTCAGGTTCCTCCAAAAAGTACATTCAAAAGTGGCGCAACGATGCGACATTCGTGTTGGTTTGAAGACGCCGCATTGAACTTCGCAGAAAACCTTTTGCCTTCACCAGACGATCAAGAGGTCATGGTCTCTATTGCTGAGGGTACTGATGTGGCTCGCCGGACTGGCCTTCAACTGTGGAACGATGTCGCTCGCTGCACAAAAGCAATGCGCGATGCAGGCGTCACTGAAAATGATCGTGTAGCCGGCGTCCTTATCAATGGGCCAGAGGCCGTGATATGTATGCTCGCAACGGCATCCCTTGGAGCAATATGGGCTTCTTGTAGTCCCGACTTTGGATCGCGGGGGATTTCTGATCGCTTGAATCAAATAGAACCGAAGCTGGTTTTTGCCACGGAGTCCTATAGTTATGCTGGAAAAAATGTCAAAAATCTTCAGCAGACAATTGATGCACTTAGATCTTTAAAGGTTTCGCCGCGTGTGATTGCTGTCGATCATTTTCATCGCGGGACAGATCAATTTTCGGATTTCCTCAAATCTTCTGGTCTCCCAGAAGGTTCAAAGTTGCCGCTGGAAATTGAATTTGTCCCGCGCAAATTTCAGGATCCTCAATACATTCTCTTTAGTAGCGGGACGACTGGTCTTCCCAAATGCATCGTGCACGGTGTGGGCGGAACCCTGCTTCAGCACAAAAAAGAGCTTATGCTCCACAGTGATATCAAACCAGGTGATACTTTACTTTATTTTACGACATGTGGATGGATGATGTGGAATTGGATGGTCTCTGCCCTCGCATGCGGTGCTCGAGTCGTGACCTTCGACGGCGCTCCAGGATTCCCCGATATTGATAGATTATGGAATCTTTGTCGAGACGAGCAAGTGACGCACTTCGGGACGAGTCCAAAATTTATTTCAGCGTGTATGCAGGCGGATGGATTTTTGCCAAGTAAAGGAGCTGGTTTACCGTTTCTGCGGACGATTCTTTCTACCGGTTCACCGTTACTTCCGGCCCATTTTGAATGGGTCTATAAGCATTTTCCCAACATTCATCTGGCCTCGATCAGTGGAGGCACCGATATCATCAGTTGCTTCATGCTCGGTAACCCCATGCTGCCTGTTTATGCCGGAGAAATTCAAGGGCCGGGGCTTGGTATGGCTATTCAGTCATGGAATGCTAACGGTCAACCCGTATCAGGCGAAAAAGGTGAGCTCGTCTGCGTCAAGCCTTTTGTCTCAATGCCTGTATTCTTTTGGCATGATGAGGATGGT
>CAMDGW010000018.1 GCA_945897695.1 Pseudobacteriovorax antillogorgiicola
ATTCAGCGCCTGACGTCTAAAGTCTCTTAATCCCTAATATTGCTGTGTAAATAGCAAAGCATAGCGCCCCATACCTAGCTCTGTAGGAGCTCGGCCAGACAATGGTTCCAAACAATTAAGTCGGGCAGTTTGAAAGAGAAAAAGGCGACCAGTATGGTCGCCTTTTTTGGAGGTCTCGTGCTAAAAAATCAACCGCGCAACGAGGTGTTTAGATTTGTCCATTGAAGCCCTAGATTGCAGTCAATCGACGGGATTTCCAAAACATTTAGTGCGCTATTAAGGATCTTGCCACCGACACCGCTGGCATCAGCTGCAAAAATTTCACCATAGGCATCAACAAAATCTAGGACATCCTCAAGAACTTCCTGAGAGCTACTAAGAATGGCTGCTTCAACGGCTTTACGGAACCATTGACCAACTTCCTGCATATTGAAACCAGCTTTGACCCCTAGACGGATGCAGTCACCGCAAAGTGATACCAGTAGATCGTGACTGATGTTCTTGTCATAGCGACCAACGAAGTAAGCGAGAGTCTTGTAGGAGGTGCGCCAGTCTTTCGCCATTTGGCTGATCCGGATACGTTCCATAGTCATGTCGTAAGCTCGCATGGCTGCATCGCGATCAGCTTGAATATGGCGGTCGCGAGCTTCAAGCTGGCGATGAAGTCTTTCCTTAAGTGCGGCCAAAACTTGGCGGCCTTCTGAGGGGGTGATGGTCTCTTGAACATCGAATTCACGATTAAGGGTTGTGGAGATGGCATCAACCGATGTTGATACAGAACTGTTGGTAAAGTCAGCGATCTGAGCGATGGTCCAGGGAGTATTATCTGGCCACCTGGTCAAAACCTTTTCAAAAGCGAGAGCGAATTCCAACATGTTACATCCCTTCCCTGGATTTATTGTGGAGCTTTGCCAAACACGATTCCCTGTGTTTGACTTCAGTTCTAAAACCTAAATTTTCTTGGACTTTCTAAATTGTACTCGAGAGTTAAAAAAAAAAGCAAAGCGAATCTTTGTGATCATAATAAATGACCAAATAAATCCGCTTTGCTTTATTTTTACGCAGGGCGTTTGAAGCGCCCTCTGCACAAGTTGTTGGTGTTCAGAGGGCTTTCAATTATCCGTTTGTACGAAGGCTGCGACGCTTACGCATCATGCGACGCTTGTTACGACCTACTTTACGACGACCTTTGGGATGTTTTCTTTTGTGGCGTGAACCGTGCACTGTATTTCTCCATCTCTCTGCTTTGAGCTGAACCAGAATCTTTCAGATCCAGGACGGGCAATGGTTTGCCCGATATTTACGTATCGAGCGGGAGACAATACAAGGGAGGATTGGGGTTTGCAAGGGAAATTCTTGAATCCAAAAGGGATTCATGGAATAATTTCAGATAGTTCAATCTAGTCCAGTTTTTTCCAAGACTTATCTGACGGCAGGGAGCCCCTCATGTCTAACCAGTCCAGTGCCCAAACCCTCGATCGCGCCAAACGGGACTATCGTTCGACCCTTATCGAGCCATTTAGCCAGATAAAGTTTGGGATTTACGTGATTGGGGTATCCATTGCGTTTGTCATCTGCGTAGCAGGTATGTTCATCTATGCTTTCTCAAAGCAATACGAACATCTGATGACACTTTTCAACGTAACGGACTTCAAAGACCAAATGGAGCTCGTAACCAATGATATTTTCTACCAAAATGCCATCAAGATCGGCGTACTGCTGGTGGGGTACATCGTTGGTATGTTTGTTCTGGTATTCAAGCTGACCCATCGCTACTACGGGCCGCTAGTTTCCATCGAGCGATTTGTCGACGACATGGCTCAGGGTCGCTATTCACAGCGAGTGAAGATCCGTCAGAAAGACGAGCTACAGCGGCTTGCCAATAAGCTAAATGACATGGCTTCTGCTATCGAAAAACGTCACGAATCAAAATAAATTAGCCCCGCTTCCGCGCAAGGATATTCCATTGAAAAAGACCAAATCTGGAACCAGCAAAAAACTTAAAAAAGCGATCAAAACGAATTCATCTAAGGTTAAAGGCACCCGTAAGGTTGCATCCCTGTCGTCGGCTAAGCCTATAAAAGGTGGCGTAAAGCTTCCAGTGCCGCTTCCACTTAGTGACGTCTACAAAGTTTGTGAAACTGATATATTTAAATTCAGCACAACGTCCAAGATTGGTGAAAGCCATGAGTTTATTTCCCAAGATCGCGCTGTTCGAGCGATCAACATGGGGCTTGGTATTCGTAAGCCTGGATACAATATCTATGTGGCAGGTGCTCAAGGAACCGGAAAAACCAGTGTCATTAGAACCTTCCTCGAGCGCTGGTCAAAGGACTCGCCTGCGCCTAGTGATTGGATCTACGTTTACAATTTTCAGCATTCGGAAGTGCCTAAAGCAATCGAAATGCCGGCAGGTGAGGGTAAGAAGTTCAAAAAAGAAATGGAAGCCCTGGTTAAAATATTAAGATCAGAAATTCCATCCGCGTTGCAAAGTGAAGATTATGAAAATGCTGTGAATGCTTACCTGTCAGCAAGTAATGATCGTAAGGGCAAACTATTTAGTGATCTTGAAAAACGTGCCAAGCAATTAGACTTCGCCGTCAAATCAACCCGTATCGGGATTGAGACCATTCCAGTTGTCGACGGGAGAGTGCTTACTGAGAAGGAATATGCAAAATTAAGCGACACTCAGCGCGAAGGTGTTGAGGACCGGCGAGCGCAGATTGAGCCAGAGGTTTTGGATTTCGCCCGCAAGGTAAGGACCATTGAAACTGAAACAAAAGAATATATTGAAAAACTGCGCAGCGAGCTTGGTCGTCATGTTGTCGGGATGGTGATTGAGCCATTGATGGAGGAATATAAGGCGAACAAAGGAGTGTCAGCGCACCTTGAACAAGTTCGAGATCACATTTTGGAACATCTGATGGATTTTGTTGAACCTGAGGAGCCACAAGGGGCGCAAGGCCAGGGTGAGGGGCAGCTTGAGCTTTTTGGGCTCCACGAAGAGCGAGACCGATTTGTTCGTTATGCCGTCAATGTGTTCATTGACAATACCGGTGCGGATGGCGCTCCGGTAATTATTGAGACAAACCCTACGTATTACAACTTGTTCGGAAAAATTGAGAAGAATGTCGAGCACGGCATGTACTTGACTGACTTTACCATGATTAAGGCGGGCGCAGTTCAGAGAGCTAACGGCGGATATCTGGTATTAAACGCCATGGATATTTTTAAAACCGGAAATATATGGGACACGTTAAAGCGAGTCCTAAAGAATCGTAAGGGATTCATCGAAGACATGGGTGAGCAATATTCGCTCCTGCCAACATCAGGTCTTCGTCCTTCGCCGATTCCTCTCGATATGAAGGTGATTCTTATAGGAAACGATGACGTCTACCACCTGCTGCAAAGTATGGATGAGGATTTCACGAAGATCTTCAAGATCAAGGCTCACTTCGATGATAAAATGCGGCGAACCAAGGATAATATCGATCACTACGTTGACTTTATTGCAACCCGTTCTGATAAAGAGGATCTTCTATCGTTTGATAGATCCGGTGTTGCTGCCATGGTTGAATATGGCAGTCGAATGGTTGATGATCAGAGACAACTTTCAACTCAGTTTGGGACATTGAAGGATCTGACGATAGAAGCAGATTTTATCGCCCGGGAGCAGGGTAGTCGGTTTATCAAGCGCCAGCATGTGGAAGATGCTCTTGATCAGAAATTCCACCGCGTCAATCTCATTGAAGAGCAAATGTATGATATGGTGCGTCACGAAGACGTACTACTTACGCTTGACGATTCAGTTGTTGGTCAGGTCAACGGACTTGCAGTGTACGACTTGGGAGACTATAGCTTTGGTAAGGTGAATCGTATCACCTGTACCGTGAGTTCTTCTGCGGACGGCATTATAAATATTGAACGGAATGCAAAACTCTCAGGCCGTATTCATGATAAGGGTATCAGCATTCTTTCTGGGTATCTCACGGCGCTTCTTGCAAGGGAACACCACCTGGGCGTAGCGGCCAGCGTTTGCTTTGAGCAAAGCTATGGAATGATCGACGGAGATAGTGCATCAATTACGGAGGCGACAGCGATTGTGAGTGCTCTTGCCAGATTGCCAATACGTCAAAATCTTGCGATGACCGGAAGTTTGAACCAATTTGGTGAAGTTCAGCCAATCGGTGGTGTCAACGAGAAGGTTGAAGGATTCTGGCGCACGGTCGAAATCCTCGGCAAAAAATCCGGTAAGTATACAGTTCTGATCCCAAAGCAAAATGTGGCAAACCTCATGCTACAAAAGGCTGCCCGCACCGCTGTTGAAGAGGGGCGCCTTGAAGTCATCCCGGTTGGCACAATGGCTGAAGTCTTTGAGATAGCTACGGGGGTTCCCCTTGGGGCAATCGACGTTCATCATGAACACTTTGCGCCTGGTTCTGCATTGTGGATTATCCACGAGCGTGTGGCAGAGTTAAGGGCAAAACGACGGCGAGAACGAAAAGAAAAATAAGACATATCAACGTGGTGCTAATTACCCATTGACCTGATCAGACGGGATCATGGACAATATTGAGACTTTCCAAAATAACAGAAGTTTCGGCCATAAAGTCTGAAACGAAAACGGTCGAGTCAAGGAGGATTCAATGCGTTTCAATGTAGGTTGTGCAGGTAAGTCATTAGCCGCTCTCTTAGCGTGCGGTGCTTGGGCAGCTCAAGCAGCTCAGGTTGCAATTATAGACTCAGGAGTTGACTATAAGCACGAGGCGTTTGCTTCGGATATGTGGACGAACCCCAACGGAAGTACAACAGTTGATGGCACAACATATGCCAATGATACTCACGGCTGGAACTTTGCTGAAAATAACAATGAGATCATCGACTATAAGTACATTGGCACGTTCTCCCCGGACTGCTACAAGATGTTTGAAGTTCAAGGTAAGATTCTGACTGGCACTGCAACCCAAGAAGAAATCAACTGGTATAAAGGCAAACGTAGTGACCAAAACTTCCTGAAGGAGCTTCAGAAGTTTGGGAACTTTATTCATGGCACTCATGTGACTGGAATTTCTACGGATCAGTCTGACGCCGCTAAGATCGTTGGAATTAAACTCATCCCAACCGAAGCTCCCGGCGGTAAGGAATTGGAAAAATTCCGTGATAAGGCTGGAAACCCTCTAGTTAGCATGATGCTGCAGATGGTTGCAAAACGTCAGGCAGGAATGCTTTTGAATGTTGGTAAGTACACCAATGCCGTGAGGGCCGAAGTGGCTAACGGGTCTTTTGGAACCAGCGTGAATGCAGTTAAGCCAGTCGTTGCTCAGCTGGTAAAGCAATTAACGGGCGCCGATCCAACCGAAGCTGAGACCGAAGAATATGCTCGTGAGCTGGTAAACGCTATGATCACTGAGTCCAAAGGATTTGTTACGGCAGCCCCGAACACTTTGTACGTGTTTGCTGCTGGGAATGATGGGACAAATAACGACCAGTTACCTGTCTCACCTGCAAATATCGAAGCAGAAAATAAAATCGTTGTAGCAGCCACTCTTGGGACAGAGAAACTTGCAAGCTTCTCCAATCACGGCATGAAAGTCGACGTTGCAGCGCCCGGTGTCATTATTCGCGCTTCCATTCCAGGTGACCAGTACCTTGAATTAAGCGGAACCTCCATGGCAGCTCCGTTTGTAACTAATGTTGCAGCGCGGCTTAAGGACGTAAACCCAAGTCTTAGCCCTGCTGGCATCAAAAAGCTTCTGTGTGAGACTGTTGATGTCAAACCTTGGCTCCAAGGTAAAGTTCGCACCAGTGGTATTGTCAATCCAAACCGTGCTATCAAAGCAGCTGAACTTTCGGTTTCGATGGGTGTTGAGGCTGCTATTGCTAAGGCAAAAGCTCTGATAACAGACAGTCTTGACACGGCAACGTCTTCGATAAGTCCAGAGATGGAAAAAGAACTACTTGTTGCTCCAATGCCCACATTGTTCTGATTTGCTGCACTAGCAAAAATGAAAAGGCTACCCCGCGGGGTAGCCTTTTTTATTAACTAGCTTTTGGGGTCGGGATCTGTCTGAAGAAGGCCCAGATGCCGTACGCAATAAATGGAAGTGAAAGTAGCTGACCCATGTCGAGAGCCATCCCCTGTTCAAAGGATACTTGTACTTCTTTAAAAAATTCGATGAAGAATCGGGAGGTGAAAATAAGCAGAAACATGAGACCGTTTCGTCTCAGGCTTTGATTAAGCCAGGGGCTTCGTTTCTGCCAAATCAGTATCAGAAAGGCGATTAAAAAGTAGACAATTGATTCCATCACCTGCGCTGGATACCTCGGGATATCATCCACTCTGTCGAAAACTACACCCCAGTCACCACCCGTGGGGCGCCCCAGGATCTCGCTGTTAAAAAGATTTCCTAATCGAATGAACCCCGCTGTGATGGCTATCGGGAAAGTTAGCTCATCGGCAAGGAAGCGCATTTTGATTTCAGGATAACGGCGACAGAACAAGTAAGCTGCGATGATGACTCCTATGGTGCCACCGTGGCTAGCGAGTCCACCTTCCCAGACTTTCAAAATAGAAATGGGGTCTCGTAGGTAAACCTCGGGCTCGTAGAACAAACAATGTCCAAGTCGAGCTCCAATGATGGTTCCCCAAAAAACGTAAAGGAGAAGATCATCAAGAGCATTTTTAGAAAATCCTCTCTTGGTGAAGACGGACTTCATGTAGGCGTAGCCGATATAAAATCCAAGAATGAAACCTAGGCTATAGTACCGTAGGGAAAGAGGGCCAATCTGGACCATGATTGGATCAACATTCCAGTGAAGAATCCATGATGAGTCTGACAAATTAGCCTCCGCGGGTAGCATTTTGGAATTAGATTTTAAAATTAGAGATTAAATAATTATCCGGATGGCACAAGTAAAATATGCCGTCCGGATGATTTATGCTGCGTTAATGAAGATGTTTTGACTAAATTTAAACAAATGCTGCGTCGCCGCCACCTTGGATGACGATTTTGCCTTCGCCCTCGAGCTTGCGGGCGATGTTAATGACCTCAAGCTGCGCAGCCTCCACATCGGATAGTTTCACTGCGCCGCTTGCTTCCATATCTTCCCTGAGCATAACAGCAGCGCGCTCCGACATGTTTTTGAAAACAAGTTCCTTGACGGATTCGCTCCCAGTTCTGAGTGCAATTTTCCACTTGTCATTATTTACGTTCTTGATGAGTTCCTGAATACCGCGATCGTCGATTTTGACAAGATCATCGAAGACGAACATAAGTTGTCGGATCTGCTCGGCAAGGTCTGGATCTCGCTCCTCGAAATTGTCAAGAAGCTGCTCTGCAGACGCTTTATCCATAAGATTCAACATTCCGGCAATTGGCTCAACACCACCAATTTTTTGGATGGCGACAGTACCCATAGCGTTAACTTCCTGGCGGAGAACGTCATCAATCTCGTCGATGATTTCTGGTTGAACGGCATCTAGATTGGCAATCCTGATCAGTACTTCGGTGTGAATACTTTCAGGAAGCAATTTCAATACTTCCCCACATTTCTTGTTGTCTAAGTGCGCCAGAATCAGAGCCACGGTCTGCGGATGCTCGTTTCGGATGAAGTTGGCAAGTGATCTTGGATCGATGAGTTCTAGGGAGTCCAGGTTAGCTTGAGATCCAAGGGCCAACTGCTCAATGAGCTCGTCGGCTTCGCCTCCTTTAAAGGCCGTACCAATCACTTTTTTGGTGAATTCATTTCCACCGTAAAAGAACTTTTTATTTTGTTGAATGATCCCGTAAAACTCCATCATGATCTGATCAACGACGTCGTTATCAAGTCGGCCAAGACGGCTCATGGCTGTGCCGATACGCTTAATTTCAAATTCGGTCATACTTTTGAAAATCTCTGCCGAGATTTCCTCACCAAAAGAAAGCATGAGTATGGCTGCTTTCTGCGCGCCCGTGTATTTCGCATTTGCCATGGCAGGGTCTCCGACTTCATGATTGGTAAGCTTCTCTATATTTTACGAGCACCGTCATAAGGTTGCCAGACTGTCAGGATTCTGACAGTGTCGACGATCGCTCCAAGTATTCGCTCCTCTTATCAATAGGTTATCAAGGCACGAGGATTGCTCTAACGGACGTGCGATGGATTCAGGGGATCTTATCGTCTTTTTTGGTCCTGTTGTTGTTGCTCCTGGCTTGATGTTGAGGTGACGTTTGAAACAGTTATTTTCTGTATTTAGCCTACTGACAATCGTCATTTTTGTGGCTTTTAGCTCAATTGATGTCGTTATGTATGCCAAGAAACCTGAGGTTAATCGTATCTCTCAGGCGATGGATCGTGAAAATGACGTGTTTTTGAAAATCCGCGAGACGGTTGCCAAAGATGATGAGTGTGTGCCAGTCCGTGTAGGTGGATTGGGTGAAATAGATATTCAGTATCTTGCTTGCTCCGACGCGGCGCGTCGAGAGGACGGTCAATCTTTCAAAGTCAGTGAGAATATTCGCGTGCCTCAGGGAATTGCCCGCCGTGTTAACTTTTGGCGCAGGGTTTACTCATTATGGTCAAAAAACCAATATGTGATTCATGTCCCCGAATACCCGGAAATTGTCTTGGAGATTCACGATAGCTCAAGAATTTCAGACCTGGGCGATAGGACTAGAGAGCGCATTATGAAGCCTGGACTAGATACACGTCGCCGCCAGTATCGACTCATTCTTGCAAAGTTGGCTAGTATGAAGCGAATTGATGAGAAATTGCTAAATCCTACTGAGCTCCGCGTTTACAAATCTTTTGAACATATTTCTGATAAGAACAAATTCAGGATTGCTTCGGCCAGCCTTCGTGTTCAGCGTGGCCAACGTGAGTATATTGCCAAGGGCCTCGAGGTTGCACAAAAATACCTACCCCACGTAGAAGCAGAGTTTAAAAAGCAGGGATTAATGCCTGAACTTGCAAGGATTGCTTTTATCGAGTCTTCCTTCAATCTCCAGGCGCTCAGCAAAGTGGGAGCCAGCGGTGTCTATCAAGTTATGCCTGAGACTGGTCGAGACTATCTTGTGGTAAATGGTCAGATAGATGAGCGAAACGATCCGATCAAAGCAAGTCGGGCAGCTGCCAAATTGCTATCTATGAACTATAAAATTCTCCGTGAGTGGCCGCTAGCCATTACGGCATACAATCATGGCGTGGGTGGAATATCCAGAGCTATGCGCGAAAAAGGAACCTCTGATATTGTGACTTTAATCAATAAATATGATGGTGCTAATTTTGGCTTTGCGTCTAAAAACTTCTACGCAGGTTTCCTTGGGCTTTTAGCAACATTGAAAAATGCTCCCAAAGTTTTCCCTGAAATACCACCGTCGGATCCTTTAAAGTTCGATCTTGTGAAGGTGGGTGGGCTGAGCCTTTCTGAGGTTAAAAATAAGTATAGACTCAATAATTTTATGATTACTTCTTTGAACCCGGATGTAGGCAGGTCTTTTATTCGAGCAAATGGCACGTTCCCACCCAGATATGTACTCAAGATTCCTCCCCGCTCAAATAATAGTCTAGCGAAGCTGACGTCTTGGCATCCCTAAGCCAATTTAGCCTCTGGCCATCAATTTCTTAGTCCGCTTTTGGTAACATGACCTAAGCGGATTTTGTTTTTTGGTAATTAACCGCGATAAAGCTTTTAAATTCGCCAATCTCTAGTCATTTTTAGGGCTGACCTAGCGCCGCGGCTAAGTCATGGCATAAAATAATGATATAAAAAGCTTAATGACTTAGTTCAAAGGTTTTGATTTGGACGATATTGAAAAAAATTCTATGGGCTTGGCAGATTTTCCAAACAGGCTAGGAAATATCTTACTGACTGGCGCAAGCGGTAGCGGCAAGTCTGCAATCGGCAGGCAATCGGCAAAGCTGCTAGGCCTCGGATTTTTGGATCTTGATGAATTGATCGAAGCAGCTTCCGCTCGAAAAATCAGTGAGATATTTGCCACAGAAGGCGAGTTAGTGTTCCGAGAGTATGAGGCAAAAATATTGTTATCACTCCAGAATATTCGTAGTCACGTGATTGCCGTTGGGGGAGGTGCTTTGCTCTCAGCGGAAGCCTATGAAACGGCAAAGAAAATTGGCCCGATCGTTTGGATTCAGTCGTCAGCAATGGAAATCTCGCGTCGCCTATTTAAACGCGTCGGCGAAATGGAAAAAAGGCCTCTTTTCAAAGATCTTGTTGGCGAAGAGAATCATGAATTGCGAAGAGAGGGAATTCGTCAACGCGTCCAGAAGATGATGGATGAAAGACGCTCATGGTACAGCCAAGCTGATGTTGTATTGGATGGCTCCTATGTGACTCCCGAGATGGCTGCACAACACTTGAAAGATATTCTAGTTTCCGAAGGACTGATGAAGGCGGATCATAAACGATTTGCAAGCTGGCATCGCAAAGGGAGTTCCTAAGCCGTGTTGGAATTTGACAACCTCAATCGCTATATTGATAAGATTCGCCCATGGCCATGGCGTCCCTCAGTCGCTGTGCTCGTAGCAAGTTTTATGGTGTCGTCTCTGGTTAGTTCCATAGTGGGCTGGTGGCTTATGAGTCAGGTTGGTACCGGAATGGTTGGAGTTACGACCAACGATCAACCTATTAATTTTCAGCAAAATATCGGTCTTGCAAAAGTGGCGATGGATAAAATTTTAGATCGTAACATCTTTAACTCCGAAGGTTTAATGGGAGATGTAGATCCGAATGCCAGTGGTGCTCAAATGGCGAAAACCCAGCTACCGGTTAGAATTCTTGGCATCATCTATGGGGGTAATCCCTACAATGGCATTGCGATGGTTGAAAACAATCAAAGCAAAACCGTCAATTCATTTATGGTTGGCGATCAACTGACTCCCGAAGCAAAAGTCATAGAAATTCAGCGTGACATGATCCTAGTTGATAATAAAGGTCGAAAGGAGTTTGCCCCGTTGGAAGAGGTCGAACTGCGTCGATCTTCGAGGGCTGGCGGGGGTAAGAAAAAAACCAACGCGCCTGAATCGTTGACGGGAACCGGGTATGCTACTGATGCTCCGCCAGAAAACTTCAAGGAAGAGGGATTCGAACGCAAAGGAAACAATATTGAGTTGACCTCTGAATATAAAAATCGACTGCTGACCGTGGATTTCGCTAACGTCCTGCAGGATGCGAAGGCCAGTCCAAACATGGTAGATGGCGTCCTCAAAGGCTGGCGCATGGAGCGCATCCGTAAAAATAGTTTCTACGAGAAGGCCGGAATGCAAAATGGGGACGTAGTCGAGGAAATTAATGGAGTTCAGCTGTCCGATGCTGGTCAGTCCATCAAGTTGTTACAAAATATGCGCAATGAGGGCGAAATCGACATCAAGGTCAATCGAAATGGTCAGCGGATGAATCTTAACTTAAAGGTGCGCTGAGACTGTATGAGCACGACCCAAGAAATTCTAGAGTCAAAGATAGCGGTTATGTTGCCGCGCGTTAAGTCGTGGCTCAAGCGGCAGTCTGAGGATAGTTTTAAAAAGCTCGAAGAGCGAATATACCTGATCGTTCTGCCGATAGCAGTGGCTTATCTAGTGGCAACGATCATGGGTGGGATAATCTCAAGCTTCCTGATGTCAGGTATTTTTACGGCGCGCGCTCGAATTAATGTTCGTGCGGACGAAACTTCCTCCATAGTGCTTGATCGGCCTGTTATGGCTAATAGTAGAGATCTCCAAAAAGTCATCAAAGAGCGCAATATTTTTAATAGTGATGGAAAGTTCCCTGAAGAGAAAATTGGAGCGCAAGGGAGTGGTTCCCTAGGTCGTTTCGATATCAATGCAGCTTGCAATCCAACGAGCTTGCCAATTGAGCTGTTGGGCACCATTTTCCTTGGTGACCGGATGACGTCACTTGCCACTGTGAAAGACAAAAGTTACTCGGAGGCAGATATCTACCGAGTGGGTGATTCTATTTATGGAAATGAGATGGCTATCGTCGCGGCAGTCGAACGCCAAAAAATTATTATTAATAATAACGGCGCGAAAGAGTGCATAGATCTCGACAAGGGAGATCCAAATGCGGCAAGTGACGGATTTCCGTCATTTGGAGGCACTGATTTTGGTGGAATGCCAAATGGTACTTCCGGGGCAGGTTCTGAAATTAATGTTGAAGCTGGCTATGTGGAAGGTGAATTAGGCCCAGGATTTGGTAAAATTGTAGATGCAGCTCGACTAGTCCCAAATACGGTAGATGGTGGAATTAACGGTTTTAAGATTTTTTCTATCAAAGGTGGGACTTTATTCGCGCGAATCGGTTTACAGAACGGAGACGTAATCACTCAAGTTAACGAGACAAGCATGAAACAGCCAGAACAAGGATTTGCCTTGTATCAGGCGTTTCAAGATGAAAAGGAAGTCAGGATTCAATTGCTCCGCGGCGGAACGACGCCGCAGAACATAACGGTGCGAATTAAGTAAGTCCTCAACATTGCGTTGGGACGTGACGGAAAGGGTGAATGTTTATGGCAAGGAATCGCTTAAACGACCTAGTGAGTAGTGGTCTGGTAGCTGTCTTGATTGGGCAAGTGCCATCTGGGGCTTTGGCCCAGAATGCAGTGCCCACTCCAGCTGCTGTAAATAGCTCTGAGCCGCCACCTCCGCCGCCGTCACCTCCGCCGCCACCTCCGCCGCCACCTCCGCCGCCGGCATCTGAGCCAACGGATGACCGCGGTCCGGGAAGCGACGGTCCAGATCAAGGCAAATTTGGTGAGGCTCCGGCAAAAAACGGTCGAAAGAGTACCGTCACCAAAGTTGCGCCCGACACCGCCAAGGTCGTGATTGAAGACAAGAAGGGAGCCGATTCAGTTCCTGCAGGGCAGGAGCTGGTAAATATGGATTTTCCTGAAAAAACGGAAATCCGAGATATCGTCCGAGCCGTGGCTCTTTGGACGGGAAAAAATGTGATTCTCGATAATAACGTTAGTGGGAAGATCCAGATTATCTCGCCAAGGCGCGTGACCAAAGAGGAAGCTTATCAGGCATTTTTATCTGCTCTTAACGTTCTTAGACTAACAACAGTTGAGACAGGGAAAATTCTCAAAATTGTTCCGATCAGTACCGCCGTACGTGGAAACTTAAGAACCTTCCTTGGATCGAAGTGGACCCCACTGACAGATGAGATTATCACGCAAATTATTCCATTAAAATACGTAGATGCAAAGAGTATCCAGAGCACTCTGAGCAAGATTGTGACTGCCAATAGTATGGTTGCATATGATAAAACCAACACGCTGATCATCAGCGATAGTGGTTATAAAGTGCGGCGCATTTTGGATATATTAGATCTAATTGACGTGCAAGGTCAGCAGCCTCAAGTTCAGTTTGTTCCCATTCGCTATGCAGATGCAAAGACAATCAATGACCGCGTCAGCGAAATTCTGAAGGCGAACAGTGCAGGCGGCGGTAGTTATGGCTCATTTAAGCTGATGGTGGACGAAAGAACTAACTCCGTTATTGTGTTTGGCCCGCCGCGAACCATTACGGATGTGCAGAGTCTGATCAAAAAATTTGATATTGAACTGGATGATCCTACGCGTCAGTCCAGTATCCATGTGAGACCGCTTGATTACGCTGACGCAAAAAAAATTGCTTCAACTCTGTCGGCTTTAGCTCAAGGTGGTAAAAAGAAATCACCCTCCTTTGCTCCCCCGTCTTCACCGAATGTGCCAGGATCCCCTGGCGCTGGTACTACGACTGCTGAGTTTGACGACAATGTAAAAATCACAGCAGACGAATCATCAAACTCGCTTTTGATCTCTGGGAGCCGATCCTCTTACCAGGCAGTGAATAGCATCATTAGAAAACTAGATATCCGTAAGAGTCAGGTGTTTATTGAAGCTGACATCCTAGATCTTGCTACGACTAACGGCTTTAAATTTAATACCTCAATTTTTGGCGGGGCAAAGTCTGGTCAGTCGCAGCTGGCTACCACGTGGCAGGGCGCTGGGATCGGAAATGTCATTCTTTCTCAGACAACAAAAACACCGACAGGAGCAGAGAAAGCTCTGGGATCGTTTGCTGAGGATATGACAATCGGAATTCTGTCATCAAAAATCGTGAATATTCCTGGAATTGGTGATATTTCTCCAGGTGCTCTCATAAAATTAATTAAGACAGACTCCAATGCCAGGGTGCTATCCAGTCCTCACATCATGACGGCAGACAACGAAGAAGCGCAGATTTCTGTGGGTGAGAAAGTGTTCTTTAGAACCCAGCAGGATCCTACTGCGGGATCAACTGTACCGATTTCTAAGGTAGAAAACGAAAAAGCCGAGCTGTCCCTTACTATCAAGCCAAATATTTCAAACTCCAACTACGTGACACTAAAAGTAAATATTGACGCTAACTCAATCGAGGGACTTGATCCGGATTCAAAATTGCCGAAAGTCAAGACCCGGAAGACATCGCAATTGTTGACCGTTAAAAATGGACAAACTGTGGTCATAAGTGGACTTGTTCAAAATACCAAGACTGAGGGATTCCAAAAAGTTCCTCTTCTCGGTGATATTCCGATTCTTGGGTGGCTATTCAGAAATAGTGATATTCGAACAATAACAAGCAACATGATGGTGTTTTTGACTCCACACGTGATTCACGGCGCAGACGACCTTGCGGCCATTTATCAATCAAAACTTAAGGAACGAGACGAGTACCTTGAGTATGTCTACGGAAATAGCTTTAAAGAGGATCGTTTTTACGCACTTTTGCCAAAGGCTGAAGATGGTAAATATGTGCCTGACCCGAAAGATGAAGACGAGAAAAAACGTAGGGAAGAGGTGCGATCTGCTTACATGAACAATGAGCATCCCGAAAGTGCTGTGAAAGAGGAAAAGAAATCAGAGCTTACGGAACCAACCCCCGTTCCAATGAATGCAACTCTGGGTAGCGGCGCAGGCTCTGGTGGTGACGCTGGATTTACAGCGCCTCCGCCCCCGGGTGTTCCTCCTCCACCACCTCCGCCTCCACCCATGGAAAATGACATGCCGCAACCGGAGCCGCCCATGGTGGATGAGCCGCCACCACCACCACCACCCATGGAGTAATTTTTAGATGACTGATAGTTCAGATAAGTCAAAAGATGTTGAAGGCGCAGAGGCGGACTCCCCAAAATGGAGTCATTTGCCGACTGTTCCCCTGCGTAAAATGGCAAAGAAGACTCTTGGGGAAATTCTCACGGAGTCAACCAACATTACAAAGGATCAGTTGGATGAGGCCCTGAGGATTCAGTCGGCGCAGTCTGGCAGTAAACTTGGTGAAATCCTCATAGAGAAAAATCTTGCGACGGAAGAGGACATTCTCAGGGCGCTCGCATATCAATTGGATCTTCCCTACTACAACAGACTTCCTGTCAACGATATTGACCCAGCTCTGGTCGATTCGATTCCGATATATTTTTGTAGGGATAATAAAATTCTTCCGGTAGCTCGTGACGATTTTAGCGTCACGGTTGCAGTTGCTGATCCTCTGAATATTTTTCCACTAGATGATTTGCGTCTAATTATCTCCGCCAATATCAGTATGGTGGTCACAAGCGCGAGTCAAATTGATAATGCCATTAACCGCGTCTATGAGCGCTCCAATGACTCAAGCCAAAAGGTAATTGATGAATTGAACGTGCCGGACGTTAATGCCGATGAAGATCTAGATCAAGCACGGGATCTTTTAGAGAGCTCAGATGATGAAAAGCCAATCATTAAGCTAGTTCACGGCCTTCTAGCGCGCGCAGTTAAGGAAAAGGCATCTGATATTCACATCGAGCCTTATGAGACAGAGATCATGGTTCGTTTTCGTATCGATGGTGCGCTCCAAGACAAAATGGAGATTCCTCGCCGCCACGGTAACTCTCTTGCTTCTCGTGTGAAGATCATGGGTAAGCTCAATATTGCTGAAAAGCGCGTTCCTCAGGACGGGCGCATTAGTATTAAAGTTGCAGGTAAAGAAATCGATGTTCGTTTGTCGGTATTGCCAACAGCGCACGGTGAACGAATCGTTATGCGCTTGCTTGATAAATCGTCTGGTACCAAGCGACTTGATCAGATGGGCTTTGACCCGGAAATTTATCAGAAGTGGACGACTCTGATTGAGCAGTCTCACGGAATCATTCTTGTGACCGGTCCAACTGGAAGTGGTAAGTCGTCTTTGTTATATGCTGCGCTTATGCATATCAATACCAGTGACATTAACATCCTGACGATTGAAGATCCGGTTGAGTATCAGTTAAACGGCGTGGGCCAAATTCAAGTTAACGATAAGGTCGGAATGGGTTTTGCCGAAGGATTGCGCTCTATTTTGCGTCAAGATCCGGATGTTATTATGATCGGTGAGATCCGTGATGCAACGACGGCTCAAATTGCAATTCAGTCTTCAATGACAGGTCACTTGGTCCTTAGCACGCTCCACACTAACGATACGTCATCCACGGTGACCCGTTTAATGGACTTTCATATCCAACCATTCCAGATTACATCCGCTGTTCTTGGGGTCATGGCCACCCGGCTTTTGAGAAAACTTTGCGTACATTGTCGCGAGGCGTATGTGCCTTCCGATCGAGACCTATCCATGATGGAGATTACTCGTGAGGAGCTCGGAGACCGTAAAATTTACAAAAGTGGCGGCGGCTGCGATCGATGTCAAAGCGTAGGCTACAAGGATCGTATGGGGATTTACGAGCTTCTTGTTTTTGATGATGACATTCGTGAAGTGATTTCAAGAACGCAGGATGGGAAAATCATCAAGAAGGTAGCGCTTGAAAAGGGGCTGGTTACTTTGCGTGGTGCTGCATTTAAAAAAGTACTTGCCGGGATGACGTCCCTTGAAGAAGCGCTACAAAACACGCAAGCCGACGAGTTCGAAGCTCTGGACGCTTGATTGACGTTTGGAAGGTAATTAAATGCCTGTTTATCGGTACAAAGGTTATGACGCGCAGACGGGAGCCGCTCGAAAAGGTACCATCGACGCAGAATCGCAAAAAGCTGGTCGTGCCAAGCTGAAGTCGAAAGACAAGATTCTTGTCTCTGAAATGACGGAAGAGGTCGCAATCGATCGCCTTAAGACGTCAAAACCATTGTTCGGTAGTGGAGTTAAGACTACGGACGTGGCGATAATGACTAGACAATTCGCCACGTTACAGACAGCTCATTTGCCATTGGATGAGACGCTGAAAGCACTTACCAATCAGGTGGAAAGCGAAGTCCTAAGGAACGCTCTGAGTAACGTAAAAGAGCAGATTTCCGAAGGTAAATCGCTTTACGAGGCCCTAGGGTCTTTTCCAACGATCTTTGACCGGCTTTACGTCAATATGGTGAAAGCCGGTGAAGCGTCCGGTACGCTCGGTCTTGTGTTAACCCGAGTTGCAGACTTTATTGAGTATCAGGTAAAAATTCGCGGGCAGATCATGGGAGCGCTCATGTATCCGGTCGTTATGATCGGTGCGATGTCGATAATTACTGCTGTCATGTTTATAGCTGTCGTTCCAAAAATGCAGGTTGTGTTCAAGAGCATGAAAGTGGTTCTGCCTTGGTATACAAAAACACTCATCGGCTTGTCAGAATTTATCCAGACGCGTTGGTATTTGATTATTGCTGGCATCGCTCTCACCGTCTACTTAGGAAAAAAATGGTATGTTTCGCCTGCGGGACGCAGAACATTTGATACCAAGGCACTCGTGTTTCCGGTGTTTGGGGGAATTGTCATGCGGATTAATGTTTCCCGCTTTACAAAAACTCTGAGCACGCTTTTATCTTCGGGCGTGCCGATTCTGGGTGCATTGGAGATTACTAAGAATGTTATTTCAAATACATTGATCAATGAGGCTCTTGAAAATGCCAGGGTTGCAGTGCAAGAAGGTCAGAGTCTAGGTGTTAGTATCGAAAAATCTCAACTGTTTCCTCCGCTGGTTACCTACATGATTATGACGGGCGAAAAAACGGGACAACTCGAAGAAATGCTCGCTCATGTCGCTGTTGCCTATGATGCAGAGGTTGAGCGGAAGGTGGAGTCTTTGATTGGCTTGATTGAGCCACTTATGATTATTTTCATGACAGTTGGCGGTGCTGGTATTTTGGGAGCACTCATGGTGCCAATGCTTTCTATTATGAATCAAATGCGGTAATATCCAATATTGACAGGAATATTTGACAGGAGTTTCTATGCGCCTCAAAGAATTAAGCTTACCTTTTGCCAATGTGTCGAGATCGGCAACTGCTCCATTTGGAGTGATTCGTCAGGCGGGTATGTCGATGATCGAAATTATGATCGTGATTTCGCTGATTGGCGTGTTGATGACTTTTATCATCAGAAATGTCATGCAGTCGGCAGACAATGCGAAGGCTGACGCCGCGCAAATCGGGATGAATATGCTGATACAAGATCTTCAGCGCTTTAAACTCGACACCAATCGTTATCCCACGACAGAGCAAGGTTTGAATGCGTTGCTGACTAATCCTGGTGGAGATGTCAAAAACTGGCGCGGTCCTTACACTGAAGAAAATAAAATCAATGATCCATGGGCGGTTCCGTTCCAGTATGAGTCCGATGGTCGCACCGTCAAGATGACGTCTTCCGGGGCTGATCAGACCATGGGTACAGAAGATGATATTTCGTATCCACCAAATAAAAGCGCTGAAAAATCTCAGTAAGCTTGAAATTAAGAACTGGTATGCTCATGCAAAGAGCGCAATCAGCCGCACGTGAATGGTCTGCACCTGAACGCGAGTCCGGGATGACGATGATCGAAATTGCGGTTGTGATTTCGCTCATTGCTTTTTTATATTCCATTGCCGTACCACAGTTGTCTCTCCGCACCGGAACTGAGGCGGCAACAAAAGTACAGCGTGTGGCCGATGACATTAGGGCGGCCTTTGATCTTGCGGTTCTAAACAACAAGACGTACCGCCTTTCTTTTGTGCTTTCCACGGGCGAGTATTGGCTTGAAGAGGCCGATCGTCCGCTGTTTTCCCTGGGGGATGGTAAAGGTGGGAAGGACCCAACTGAAGAAGATGACAAGGCTCGTGACGAAGAGTTCGATGCTTTGACCAAAGAATATAAGTCTATGGCTGGTGATCCGATCAAGGATGAAAAGGGCGATGTTATTGCGGGAGGTAACGACTCGCCTATTTTAAAAAATCGGGAGAAGGCCCGTGGCCCGAAATGGCGCCGGGTTGAAGGGTTGGAATGGCAGGACCGAACCGTTGGACCCTATCTGCTCATTTCGGAGATGCAGGCTGAACATCATGAGCAAAAGCAGCAGCTAAGTGACGTTGGAGAGACGGGGCGTGCTTTTATCTATTTTTTTCCGGCTGGTTATGTTGAGAAAGCCTATATCGTGATTGGATTCAAAAAAGACAGAATGGTGGTCGACGAGGAGCAAAAGCCTTACACTATTGTGACGCGTCCTTTTTTGGGTGCAGCGGAAGTGAACAGCGGAACCTTGGAGATAGATGT